>CAYXNQ010000103.1:0-5056 GCA_964466545.1 uncultured Lachnospiraceae bacterium
GACAGAGGCTCAAAATGAAGATTTTGGATTATACGGTCAGAGATAAGAACGGTATCCACGCGCGTCCCGCGGCGGTAATCGTTACAGGAGCCAAGAAGTTTTCATCATCTGTTGAAATCAAGTGCGGGGAACGAAGTGCAGATGCGAAGAAGCTCTTTTCCGTAATGTCACTCGGCGCTCAATGCGGCGACGAGCTTGTCTTTTGCATATCTGGAAGCGATGAGGAGGATGCCTATCAAATGATCGTAAAATTGATCGAGGAGGCCGAGCTTTGAGGTATGATCAAATTTGACGGAATCGGAATTTCAGCGCATATAGCGTGCGGCAAGATTAAATTATTTGACTCCTTGCGTAAGAGCGTTACGAATGACGGCAAAACGGTTGAGTATTCTGAGTGCGACGAGCTTCAGAAATACGCTTTGGCAAAAGAGAAACTTGAATGTAGGTTTTCCGAGCTTGAAGCAAGCTCCGCAAGCGAAAGCTCAGAGATCTCCTCAGACATACTGTCCTTTTATCACCTTATGCTGAATGACGACGATTTCGATGCTGAAATTCAGAGAAACATCTCGGCGAAAAAAATGAGCGCTGTAGGTGCAGTTGAAGCTGCGAGCGAAAAATTTTCAGATATCTTCAAAAATTTGCCGAATGAATATATGCGCGAAAGGATCAGCGATCTGATGTCGTTAAAAGATCAGCTTGTACAGATATTAAACGGCGGGAATCAGGAAATTGACATTTCTTCTCCTGTGATTATTGTTGCTGGTGACCTTTCACCTGTTGATACGTTGTTGCTTCGCAATAAAAATGTCATCGGTTTTGCGCTCGAAAGCGGAAGCACAAATTCACATACCGCAATTTTGGCAAGAAGTATGGATATACCGGCGGTATTTTCGCTTGGCGAATTGCCGAAAGAGATAGACGGTAGAAATGCGATCATCGACGGTAAACGCGGCACGCTGATAATAGATCCTGACGAAAAGACGCTTGAAAATATCCGTCAAGAGATTGCAGAGGCAAAAACAAGAGTTGAACTGTATGAGAAGCAGCGCGGCAGAACGAGCATGACAAAGAGCGGCAAGAAAATTCAACTATTTGCAAATGTCGGAGATCTTGACGATATTGCGTTGGCGATTTCCGGCGACGCGGAGGGCATAGGTCTGTTTCGCAGTGAATTTATGTATATGAATCGTAATGCGCTTCCAACCGAGGAAGATCAGTTTGGTTTGTATCGGCGTGCGATAACAGAGATGAACGGCCGTGAGGTGATCATACGAACGCTTGATATCGGTTCGGACAAGCAGCTTCCGTATTTTAAGCTTGATAATGAGCGAAATCCTGCATTAGGTCTAAGAGGTATCCGTGTCGGCTTGAAGCATAAGCAACTGTTAATAACGCAGTTAAGGGCGATCTTGAGGGCTGGAGAATACGGTAATGTTTCTGTCATGTTACCGATGATAAGTGTGCAAAGTGAGCTTGATGAGGCGAGGACAATATTTGAAGAAACCAAACGTCAGCTTAGCTCGGAAGGCGTAAATTGCAGCACCGTAAGACTTGGAATTATGATAGAAACTCCCGCGGCGGCCTTAATATCGGACAAGCTATCCGATAAAGCGGATTTCTTCTCCGTAGGGACAAATGATCTGACTCAGTACACACTCGCCGCAGACCGTGAAAACGGCGCGCTTTATGATATTGCGGGCGGTTTTCCGGAATCGGTAAAGTATCTTGTTTCGCTGACGGTGAAAAATGCGAAAAAGCGAGGCATACCGGTATCTGTTTGCGGGGAAGCGGCGGGAAGCGCAGAAAACTTAGAATTCTTTCTTACGCTTGGTGTTGATAAGCTTTCTGTTTCGCCATCAAGCGTATTGCGTACCAGACACGCAATCTCGCAACTGAATTAATATTTTTAGGAGTGATATCTATGAATAATCTGGGAGTTTTATATTCGCCTGCGGACGGCACGGCTATACCGCTCAGCACGGTTTCGGATCATGCGTTTTCGAGCGGATTTCTCGGCGAGGGAGCCGCTGTTATTCCGGCGGGCAACAAAATTTATGCGGTGGCCAATGCAACGGTGATTTCAGTTGCATCTACGTTGCACGCATATAATTTGCGGACGGAAGACGGCGTTGAGATTCTTGTCCATCTCGGCATTGATACGGTCGAACTTCGCGGAGAGGGCTTCAAATCATATGTTACCGAAGGACAGCGGGTAAAAAGAGGAGAGCTGATCGCCGAAATGGATATCGATAAGATAAAGCAAAAAGGTTATAAGATCGAAACTCCGATCGTAATTACAAATGCGGAGCTTCATTTGCCGATTGATCACGTAGACGGAGCGGTAAGTCTCGGAGATGAACTCATAAGATACACAAAATAATTCAGAGGTATATATGGGCGTTTCGTTAAAAAAGAAAAACGGCGGCGCGGCGTTTGGTGTACTGCAAAGAGTAGGACGTTCTTTTATGTTGCCGATCGCGTTGCTTCCCATAGCCGGATTGCTCCTCGGAATCGGCGCTTCACTGACAAATCCGGCTATGATCGCCGAATATTCTCTTGAAAAGTTTCTCGGCGAAGACACGGTGCTGAATCGTATTCTCTCCGTAATGAGCGCTACCGGAAATGTGATCTTCGCTAATCTGCCGCTATTATTCGCAATGGGCGTAGCGCTTGGAATGGCCGAAAACGAAAAGGCTACGGCTACGCTTTCCGCGGCGATAGGTTTTTTGGTAATGCATCAAACTATAGCTGTTTTATTGGAATTGGGCGGCAAAAATGAAGAAAATCTTCCTGCCGGAAGCATCGGAAGCGTTCTTGGAATACGTTCTCTCGAAATGGGAGTGTTTGGCGGTATAATAGTCGGTCTGGGCGTGGCGGCACTTCATAACCGATTTTATAAAATCAAGCTGCCGAATGTAATTTCTTTTTTCGGCGGTGTTAGATTTGTCCCGATAGTTTCGACTATAGTATATATAATAATCGGTGCGATATTTTATTTTGTATGGCCTATCGTTCAGAGCGGAATATCACATCTGAGTGCGCTTGTTCTGGCTTCCGGATACGGAGGAACATTCATTTACGGAGTTATCGAGCGCGCGTTGATCCCGTTTGGGTTGCATCACGTTTTCTATCTCCCGTTTTGGCAGACCGGTCTTGGCGGCGAAGCGGTAATCGACGGTCAGCTTGTTGCCGGGGCGCAAAATATATTTTTTGCCGAGCTTGCCTCGTCTTCAATTGAAAGATTCAGTGTTTCGGCAACGCGATTCATGAGCGGGAAATTTCCGCTTATGATATTCGGTCTTCCGGGAGCGGCGCTCGCAATGTATACCACCGCGGCTCCTTCAAAGCGCAAAAGCGCCGGAGGACTGCTACTGTCTGCGGCGTTGACTGCGATGATTACCGGGATTACCGAGCCGCTTGAATTTACCTTTTTGTTTGTTGCGCCCGCGTTATATGTAATTCACTCGATATTTGCCGGAATTTCGTATATGCTGATGCACATTTTCGGCGTTGGAGTTGGCATGACATTTTCCGGCGGAATTATTGATCTAATCCTATTCGGAATACTGCAAGGAAACGAAAAAACAAATTGGATATATATTCCGGTGGTCGGCATTATTTACTTTGCGATATATTTTGTCATATTCAGATTTATGATAAAACGATTTGATTACAGAACTCCCGGCCGTGAGGTCGAGGGTGATGTAAAGCTGTATACGCGAAGCGATTATGAAACCAAAAAGTATTCGGAAGCGGCAAAAAGCATCAGCCGCGCGCAAACACAAACAGAGGCGGCTGGTGAAATTCCTCTGGAGCCGCTGGAGTGCGGGAGCAGTGAAGTGCTGATGATCGTTGCGGGATTAGGGGGAAAAGGAAATATTAAAAATCTTGACGCGTGCGCAACAAGATTGCGGGTTACAGTGTTCGATCCAGCTCTTGTGAGTGAAGAACTGCTGAAGTCCTCAGGAGCGGCCGGCGTTTTGAAGCGCGGGGAAGGGATACAGGTAATATACGGACCGCGCGTCACGGTGTTGAAAAGCGAGCTTGACGAATACTTGAAATCTATGTGATATAAATGCGCATGAAATAAATAAGCTCCGAACTAAGCATTTTGCTTGTTCGGAGCTTATTATATAGTTTTGTGTTGGTTCTTAGCCCATCAGCGTGAGCATAACCGCTTTCTGCGCATGAAGTCGATTTTCGGCTTCATCAAAGATTTCATTGGCGTGCTGCTCAAATACTTCCGCCGTGATCTCTTCACCTCGGTGAGCCGGGAGACAGTGAAGAACCATAGCGTCTTTTTTCGCAAGCTTCATTAATTCCGAATCTATCTTGAAATCTTTGAATACGATGCGACGTTCGGCAGCTTCATCCTCTTGTCCCATAGACGCCCATACGTCTGTAAGCAATACATCGGATTCGGTAGCCGCTTCGCTCGGAGAATCTGTAAGCTTGAATTTACTTCCGTATTTTTCGGCAAACGCCAGAACATCGAGATGCGGGCGGTGATCGTTCGGGGTTGCAATATGAACGTTCATTCCGGCAAGCAAACCGCCGACGATCAATGAATTTGACATATTGTTGCCGTCTCCGATAAACGTCATTGTAAGGCCGTCAAGCTTACCCTTGTATTCACGTATAGTTTGAAGATCCGCGAGGACTTGGCAGGGATGAGCGTAGTCGGTCAATGCATTTATTACTGGGATGCTTGCATATTCGGCAAGCAATTCGACTTCTGACTGCTCGTAAGTGCGGATCATTATCGCGTCGAGATACCGCGAGAGAACTCTTGCCGTATCCTGTATCGGTTCGCCACGACCGATTTGAAGATCGCGTGAGGAGAGGAAAAGTCCCTGACCGCCGAGCTGATAAATTCCTGTTTCAAAGCTTACTCGTGTACGAGTGGAAGATTTTTGAAAGATCATGCCGAGCGTTTTGCCTGAAAGATAATTTTGGGAAACGCCTTTTTTGCGTTCATCTTTCAGCCTGTCGGCGAGATCGAGCATATTGTAAAGCGAATCTTCGGAAAAATCCGACATTTTCAGTAAATCGTTCA
>CAYXNQ010000104.1:0-4990 GCA_964466545.1 uncultured Lachnospiraceae bacterium
TATGTAGGTTGGCTCCATTATACCAACGATTACAAGAGCGACGGTATGGGAAGATATAACATAGAAGTTATTCAGTCCGGAAAGGTCAACACGTTTACGACTCCCGGCAGCTTTGATACGGAGCTGTCCGCAGACGATCTGTTCTATGCGGGAGATACGTTTACAGTCGAGGAATACGACGAGTTCTTTTACAAAGGGCTTATGGATAGCGCGACGGAATTCGGATATACCGTAGAGATCGTCAGCATCGGAACGGATGCGTCAGGTGCGCCGACGGCAACTATCCGTGTGACCGCGAAGTAATTTTACCAATATGATCACAGTCTGTGCGGCAAGCTTGATCGCGGCCGCGCGGACTGTGATTTTTTTCGGATATGTAGTCGTGCCGATTGTAAAAAGCCCTCGCGCCGCGCCGAAATATTATCAAATGTATTGAAATGCCGAAGCGTTTTGTGCTATAATATATTCAGCGAAATTTTGTCGCGGCGCACACACGTCGCGGCGGTCTATGGGATTGAACTGATATGGATAATAAGGATACGGAAAAGATCAAACAGGACGAAACAGACGTGCCCGAAGAAGAACAAGGCGAATCCAATGCGATGCGCAGGCTTAAGGCTCTCGGCGAGCTGGACGAGAAAAAATCTGACGGTGAGGAGATCGTTGTCAAAGGAAGCTGGCTTGAGAACTTTTGGTATCACCATAAATGGAAAACAATAATGATTTCTATATTTGCGGTGATCGTTTTGATATGCACGTTGCAGCTCGTTTCGCGCGAGAAGGTGGAGGCGTATTTTTTGTATATCGGTCCGGAGTATATGAATTCCGCTGATATAAAAAGCTTCACCGACGCCGTCGATCAGGTGACGGATGCAGACGATAACGGCGACGGCAAGCTGACGTCTTCGCTGTCTGTATATACGTATTTGAACGAGGCGCAGATTGAGAATAAGAAAAATGACGTGGCGTCAAACGGCGATCCGCTGTATGTTGACGCAAACGCAAACGCGCAGGCTTACGAACAGTTTTCCTATGAAATGATGGTCGGAAATTCGATCATATATATACTTGATCCGTCCGTATATCGCTCTGTTATCGGCGAGGACGTATTTTTGAAGCTGTCCGAGGTGTTTGCGGAAGATGAGCTTCCGGATGGTGCGATAGACGATTTCGGCGTGAGATTCGGCGATACGAAATTTTATAAATATTTTTCCGAAACGCTCGATATCCCTGCTGAAAGTATAATCTGTATAAGGCGAGTAAGCCTTATGCAAAGCTTCAGCGGAAAAAGTAAGGCGGAGAAGATAAACGAATTTCACATCGGTATCTTCCGTGATATTCTTTTGTTTGAATATCCCGAAGGATACAGCCCCGCCGAAAATTAAATCAGAAAGGCAGATTTGCTATGTTTAAGGATAAAAAGGTCGTTTTTTCCGGAGTTCAGCCGTCCGGCGTGCTGACGATAGGAAATTATCTCGGCGCGATACACAATTTTCCCATATATTCTCGCGATTATCGCTGTTATTATTGCGTTGTTGACGAACACGCTATAACGGTGAGACAGAATCCGGCGGAGCTTCGCCGCAGGACATATGAAACGCTCGCGCTCTATATCGCCTGCGGACTTGATCCTAACGAAAACGTGCTTTTCGTGCAGAGCCATGTTTCCGCCCACGCTGAGCTTGGCTGGATACTTGATTGCTATACGATGTTCGGCGAGCTTTCACGCATGACTCAGTTTAAGGATAAGAGCGCGAAGCATTCGGATAACATCAACGCGGGACTCTTTACATATCCGTCTCTGATGGTTGCGGATATCCTGCTGTATCAGACGGAGCTTGTGCCGATCGGCGAAGATCAAAGACAGCATCTTGAGCTGGCGCGCAATGTCGCCGAAAGATTTAACGGCATATACGGAGATACATTTGTAATTCCGCAGGGCATGATAAACAGAAACTCCGCGAAGATAATGTCGCTTGCCGATCCTACAAAGAAGATGAGCAAATCCGACGAAAATGAGAATGCCGTTGTGCGCATACTTGATAGCCGTGACGCGATCATTCGCAAATTCAAGCGGGCTGTCACGGATTCCGGCTCTGAGGTCAAGCGCGGAGAGGGCAAAGAGGGAATAACGAATCTTATATCGATATACTCTGCGTTTACCGGTAAAACTCCGGAAGAAACGGAGCGCGAGTTTGAAGGAAAGGGCTACGGCGATTTCAAGCTTGCCGTGGGAGAGGTTTGCGCAGACGCGCTCGCCGCTGTTCAGGCAGAGTATGCCCGCCTCGTTGCAGATAAAGCATATCTTGAGGATATAATGGCGAAGGGGGCGGCTGAAGCGGCGCACGATACGCTCCGTACAATGTCAAAGGTCCGCCGCAAGATCGGCTTTACCGAGCTTCCGCGCAGATAAAGCGGCATGAGAACGGAAAAATTTACGCTTGATCGCTTCGAGGGCGAATTTGCCGTGTGCATATCCGAAAGCGGCGATGTGCTTGAGCTACCTTCCGAAAAATTTGTCGGTATGCCTGACGGCGTACTGGTTCTGTGTACTTTTGACGGCGAAGGCTTGCTTATTTCGGCAGAGCTGCTTGCGAACGAGACCGAGCGGATAAAAAAAGAAAATTCGGAGCGGCTGAGACGCCTTTTCGACAGAAGCAAGAAAAATAATTAAAATAAATTATTTGCGGGTTTTGCGGTATGATCGCAATCTCGCTCAGCATTTTTTGAGGTCAAAACACAGCCTTTTGAAAATGCGGGAAAGGAATGGGTATAAATCATGAAAACAAAAGCAGTCAGACTCTACGGAAAAATGGATCTGAGACTTGAGGAATTTGAGCTTCCGGAGCTTAAGGACGATCAGATACTCGCGAGAGTAATTTCGGATTCGATCTGTATGTCGTCTTTCAAGGCGGCTGAGCAGGGCGCGGCGCACAAACGTGTGCCGGATAACGTAAGTGAAAATCCCGTTATAATCGGTCACGAGTTCTGCGGCGATATCGTTGCTGTTGGCGCAAAGTGGCAGGATTCCTTTAAGGCGGGCGAAAAGTTTGTTATTCAGCCTGCAATGAACTATAAGGGCTCGCTTGCAGCTCCCGGATATTCATATCAGTATATCGGCGGAGATTCGCAGTATGTTATTATTCCGAATGAGGTAATGGAGTGCGGTTGTCTCCTTCCGTATAAGGCAAAATCGTTCTTCTGGGGTAGCCTTGCAGAGCCGATGAGCTGTATAATCGGCGGATATCATGCAAACTATCACACAAAGCCCGGCGTCTATGTTCACGATATGGGAATCAAAGAGGGCGGATGTGCCGCTATTCTTGCGGGCGCAGGTCCTATGGGTCTCGGCGCTGCCGATTACGCTATCCATGGCGGAAGAACACCGCGTTTGCTTGTTGTTACAGATCTTGACGACGCGAGACTTGCGCGCGCAGAGCAACTTCTCTCTCCCGAAGAAGCGGCGAAATTTGGCGTAAAGCTCATGTATGTCAACACAAAGAATATTGACGATCCGAACAGTTATCTCCGTGAGCTGACAGGCGGTGCGGGATTTGACGATATATTCGTATATGCTCCGGTACGTCCGGTCGTCGAAATGGCGGACGCTCTGCTTGCACGCGACGGTTGCCTTAATTTCTTTGCAGGTCCTATAGATCCAAAGTTCTCCGCTATGTTTAATTTCTACAACGTTCATTACGGTGCAACTCATATCGTAGGAACGAGCGGCGGAAATACAGACGATATGAAGGAAGCGATCGCGCTCATGGAAAGATCGGCGATCAATCCGGCGGGTATGATCACGCACGTCGGCGGACTTGACGCTGTTCCGGAAACGACGCTCAATCTTCCCAAGATCCCCGGTGCAAAGAAGCTTATATATACTCACGCGACAATGCCGCTTACTGCAATCGCTGATTTCGGTAAGAAGGCTGAAGAAGGCGGAGAGCTTGCGCCTCTGTATGCTCAGCTTGACAAAGCTTGCGTCGCTGCCGGCGGACTTTGGTGCGATGAAGCCGAGGAAGCGCTCCTTAAATTCTTTGGCGTAAAGATATGAAAAGAAGCTATACGATAAAGCAGTTCCGGTCTCGCGAAAACATAGATTGGGATGAAGTAAACGTAGCTCCCGTGGATTTTTTCGGCTGGATCAAGGACGGAATATCGTATACTCCGAAGACAGAGGCGAGACTTGCTTTTGTTCCGGGCGACGGATTTTATTTTAAGCTGACGGCTTTTGAAAAAGATCCGCGAGCTGTTTGCAAAAAATTCGGAGATATGGTATGCCGCGACAGCTGTCTTGAGTTTTTTGCGGCGTTCGATCGGTCAAAGCCCGATTACATTAATTTCGAGTTTAATTCTCTCGGTACGGCGCATATCGCGACCGGTGCCGGAAGAAAAGACAGAGTTATGATAGACTCTGTATTGCCGGAGCTTCCCGAAGTCGTTGCAGACAGGCTGGCTGATCGTTGGAGCGTTACGTCCGGTATTTCTCTTGACGCTCTGCAGCTATTGCTCGGCGTTGACGGTAGCGCTTTTCGTTCCGGATATTCGTTCGGCGGCAATTTTTACAAATGCGGCGACGATACGGAGATCGAGCACTATGGTATGTGGAATCCGTGTTGTACCGATCATCCGGATTTTCACAGACCCGAATGTTTCGGAGAATTGGTGATCGAATAATAAAATCTCCCTGCGCACAAGCGAGCGCGGGGAGATCTTTTATTTTGTGAGCTTATTTAGTCAGCTTTCTGCGGATTAGCTTGACGATCTCTACGAACGGTATTATAGACAGCGCAAGAGCAAGGGCGACTGCGTATTCCGCGAGAGATATTGCTTCAAACTCAAACGCGGCGGAGAGAAACGGGACGTATATCACGGCGGCGGTGAGTATCAACGAGAGAAGCATTGCTCCCCACAGCACGAGATTGTGCGAGCTGAGCTTGAATATTGATTGCGTGCGGGAGCGCATATTGAACGAGTGAAATACCTC
>CAYXNQ010000105.1:0-4964 GCA_964466545.1 uncultured Lachnospiraceae bacterium
ATGCTCTTGCGCTGATTGCGCATCGCCATGGGGTACCGCTCGTTGTAGATAATACGTTTGCCACGCCTTATCTTTTGCGTCCGTTTGAACACGGCGCAGATATCGTGGTGCATTCCGCAACAAAATTCATCGGCGGTCACGGCACGGCGCTCGGCGGCGTGATCGTTGATTCCGGAAAATTCGATTTTGCCGCATCGGATAAATACCCCGACTTTGCGAAGCCGAATCCGTCGTATCACGGAATTGCGTTTACCGAAGCCGCTCCGTTATCGCCGCTCGTTACATATATTCGCGCCGTTTTGCTTCGCGATACGGGAGCCTCGATATCCCCGTTCAACGCTTTTTTGCTTCTTCAGGGGATCGAAACGCTTTCGCTGAGACTTGATCGGCATATAGAAAACACGCTCAAGGTCGTCGATTTCTTAAAACGTCACCCGCAGGTAGAGCGTGTAAATCACCCGTCGCTCGAAACGCATCCAGATCATTCGCTGTATTTGAAGTATTTCCCGCGCGGCGGAGCTTCGATATTTACGTTTGACATAAGGGGCGGCGAAAAGGAGGCGTATAGATTCATCGACAGCTTAAAGCTGTTTTCGCTTCTTGCCAACGTCGCAGATGTAAAGAGCCTTGTTATACATCCCGCAACTACCACGCACAGCCAGCTTACCTCAAGCGAGCTTTCGGAGCAGGGTATCAACCCGAACACGATCCGCCTTTCCGTAGGCATCGAACATATAGACGATATAATCAACGATCTGAAGCTCGGCTTTGCGGCCATTACGGAGGAATAACATGGCACATTATTATACATCGGCAGATCAGCTTATAGGGAAAACTCCGCTGCTTGAGCTGACTAATATCGAAAAAAAATTAAATCTTAAAGCTAAGCTGCTCGCAAAGCTTGAATATTTTAATCCGGCAGGCTCGGTAAAGGACAGGGTCGCTCTTGCGATGCTTGATGACGCCGAACGCTCTGGCAAGCTTACGCGTGACAGCGTAATTATCGAGCCGACGAGCGGCAATACAGGTATCGGTCTTGCGTCTGTTGCGGCGGCGAGAGGGTATAGACTTATAATAGTCATGCCGGAAACCATGTCGGCTGAACGCAGGCAGATCATGAAAGCATACGGCGCCGAGCTTGTGCTGACGGACGGCTCAAAGGGAATGAGCGGCGCTATAGAAAAAGCGGACGAGCTTCAAAAAAGCATACCGAACAGCTTTATTGCGGGGCAGTTTACAAATCCGGCAAATCCGGCGGCGCACAGAAACTCTACAGGTCCGGAGATATACGACGATACCGACGGAATGGTCGATATTTTTGTTGCAGGAGTCGGTACGGGCGGAACTGTTACCGGAGTCGGAGAATATTTGAAAAACAGAAAAAGCTCGGTCAAGATCATTGCGGTCGAGCCGGCGGGTTCGCCTGTGCTGTCCGGCGGCGCGCCCGGCGCTCACGGGCTTCAGGGAATCGGCGCGGGCTTTGTTCCGGAAACGCTGAATACGGATATTTACGACGAGATAATCGCCGTTACGGATGAAGACGCATATGCCGCGAGCAGAATCGTCGGAAAAAGCGAAGGCATCCTGGTCGGGATATCCTCCGGAGCTGCGCTGTCCGCGGCAATAGAACTCGCTCGGCGTGATGAAAACGAAGGAAAATACATTGTTGCGCTCTTGCCGGACGGCGGGGACAGATATCTTTCCACAACGCTTTTTGAAGCTTAAAGCTCGGAATAAATAATTTAACTGTAAAGGAATTTCATAATGAGAATATATGCGGATAATGCCGCGACAACCAAGATGAGCCGTGGTGCGATCGACGCAATGCTTCCGTATTTTGATTCGGTCTACGGAAATCCGTCGAGCCTCCACAGCGACGGTCAAGCCGCCGCGGAGGCATTGGCAAATGCCAGAGAACGCATTGCGCGATGCTTTTGCGCGAATGCGAGCGAAATATATTTTACTTCCGGCGGAAGTGAAGCCGATAATCAGGCTATAATATCCGCCGCTCGCTTCGGCGAAAGAAAAGGAAAAAAGCATATCATATCCACCGCGATCGAGCATCACGCTGTTTTGCACACTCTTAACAGGCTCGCGGGCGCGGGCTTTGACGTTACTCTTTTAAGCGTCGGCGAAGACGGAATCGTGAAGCCTGAGCAAGTCGCCGAGGCGATAAGAGACGACACGTGCCTTGTCAGTGTGATGTATGCGAATAATGAGATCGGTACGCTTCAGCCTGTCGGTGAGATCGGCAAGCTCTGCCGCGAAAGAGGCGTGGTGTTCCATACGGACGCAGTTCAGGCGGCTGGGCATATGGCAATCGATGTTCGCGAAGAAAATATTGATATGATGTCAATATCGGCGCATAAGTTTCACGGTCCTAAAGGCGTTGGTGCGCTGTTCGTTCGCAAGGGTATCCCTCTGACCCCGCTGATCGACGGCGGAGCGCAGGAGCGCGGCAAGCGTGCCGGAACGGAAAATCTGCCCGCTATAATGGGAATGGCAAGTGCGCTTGAGGAAAGCTGTTCAAAAATATTTGAAAGCTCCGAAAAGCTCGTGCCGATGCGCGATAAGCTGATAGCGGGACTTTCCGAGATCCCGCACTCGATATTGAACGGAGATCGCATCAGGCGTCTTCCGTCAAATGTCAGCTTTTGCTTTGAGGGAATCGAAGGCGAATCGCTTTTGCTTTTGTTAGACGATAAAGGTATATCCGCGTCATCCGGTTCTGCCTGCACATCCGGTTCTCTTGATCCGAGCCATGTCTTGCTCGCGCTCGGAAGGGTGCATGACGTAGCGCACGGTTCGCTCAGGCTGTCTATTTCGGAAAAAACGACCGATGAAGAAATAGATTATATCATAAATTCGGTCAAGGATGTTGTAGAATATTTGCGCGGTATCTCACCGATCTGGCGAGAGCTTTGCAACGGCACACGCGAATTTATAATTAAGTGAGGATAAAAAATGGCACTTTACAGCGAAAAGGTTATGGATCATTTCCGCAATCCGCGAAATGTCGGGGTAATAGAAAATGCCGACGGCATAGGTGAGGTCGGCAACGCAAAATGCGGAGACATAATGAAGATATATTTGAAGATCGAAAGCGGTGTGGTCGCCGATGTAAAATTTGAGACGTTCGGTTGCGGCTCGGCAATTGCGTCAAGCTCTATGGCGACCGAAATGATCAAGGGGAAGCCCATCGAGGACGCACTTGCATTGACGAACAAAGCGGTA
The DNA here is from genome assembly GCA_964466545.1 of uncultured Lachnospiraceae bacterium. Taxonomy (GTDB): domain Bacteria; phylum Bacillota; class Clostridia; order Oscillospirales; family CAG-272; genus CAYXNQ01. Next base: position 3,235 of record CAYXNQ010000105.1, read on the forward strand.
GCCGAGGCACTTGACGGACTTCCTGCGCATAAGATGCATTGTTCTGTTCTTGCGGAGGAGGCGATCAAATCCGCGATCAAGGATTATTACGACAAAAACGGCATAGAATATGCACCGGAGCTGTTTGCCGATTGCGGCAACTGCTGCGAGTAATTTACGGTCGGCTGTGAAGTCCGACGCGGAGGATTACAGAGCATGATAATCTCAACTAAAGGCAGATATGCCTTGCGTGTTATGATAGATCTTGCCGAAAACGGACGCGGCTCGTACATTCCGATCAAAGAGGTGGCGGCGCGTCAGGGATTATCGGTAAAATATCTCGAAAGAATACTCCCTGCGTTAACGCAGAATAAGCTTCTTGACGGACAACAGGGCAAAGGCGGCGGATATAGGCTCGCGCGATCGCCCGATGCGATAACTGCCGGGGAAATACTGAAGCTCGTCGAAGGCGATCTCTCTCCGGTCACGTGCCTCGAATGTGGCGCCGATCCGTGCAACAAAGCCGACGAATGTCGAACCTTGCCTCTCTGGAGAAACCTGCAAAGCGTTATAAGCGAATATCTCGATAGCGTTACAATCGAATCGTTGATGAAGCAAAGCGAAAATAACGCTTGAATATACGGATATATTTAAATAAGCGTTTTTGTCGCCCATCATTTGTCGCAGAGCCTCGACTCTCGCGCTTTCGATGAGCGACATTTTGTTCTTGATATTCCCGAACTCGATATAACGATAGCACCGGATAAAAATATCACCGAATACCAAAAATCCGAACCGTTACGGTTCGGATTTTTGGTGCTTGGTGCGGGTAAAAGGACTTGAACCTTCACGAAGTTGCCCCCACTAGAACCTGAATCTAGCGCGTCTGCCAATTCCGCCATACCCGCATATTTTGAAAAGCGTTGCACCTGCAACAACAGTATTTTACCACAATTCGCTTATATTGTCAAGTAGCGGCGGAAATATTTTTCCGGTAGCGCGTCGCCCCGCTTAATTCGCGACAAATTGAAAAGCTCCGGAGCGACAAATCGCCTCGGAGCTTTTACAGATGTACTGTCAGTCAATAAAATCAAATTCTATGCCGCCGAGATGCACTGTATCGCCGTCGTGACAGCCGTTCTTGCGTAGCATATCTATAATACCGCCGCGGATAAGGGCACGCTCAAAATACATAACGGATTCGCGATCGTCAAAGTTAACTCTGCCGACAAGCTTATCGACCCATATACCCTCAACGTGATAGTCGCCGCTCTGATCTTTTGTGATAACGACATTTTCGGCTCCGCCGAGGTCGTCGACTTCGATTTCAGGCTCGGCTTCGTATACCTTGGGAGGCGGAAGCGTTGCAAGCTTGTCGCTGACGGCGCGGATAAGCGCATTTGTGTTGATATGAGCCGCCGCCGAAATGAATATGTATGTATATCCCCTCTTATCGAGCTCGGCTGTCAGCTCTTTCAGCTCTGCAGTATCCGTGTCTTCGAGCATATCGCATTTATTCAGCGCGATGATCCTCGGACGCGAATACAGCTCTGCGGAAAATTTTTCTATCTCGCTGTCAATAGTAACGAAATCTTCAAGAGGCGCGCGTCCCTCGATTCCGGACACGTCAATCACCTGAACGAGCAATCGGCATCTTTCGATATGCCTGAGAAAATCATGACCGAGGCCGGCGCCATCGGACGCACCTTCGATAAGTCCTGGAATATCGGCGAGAACGAATCCGCTTCCTT
>CAYXNQ010000106.1:0-4949 GCA_964466545.1 uncultured Lachnospiraceae bacterium
GACGTTGCGATAAGTATTCCGGACGCGATATTTCCGAGCGAATTTTGCATTGCGAGCGAAAGCGCGAGAGCAAATGCCGACAGGAGCGCGACCATACTTGTAGTCGGGATACCGAGCATACTCATAAGCGCGATCACGTAGACGAGCAAAAGCGCTACCTTTGCGCACGACGCGATAAAATCGCAAAGCACATTATCGAGCGGGCTTTTTCTCAAAAACGCGCGCACCCATTTTGTGAGCGCCTTGACGAGAAACCAGCCGCCGATAAGCACGACGAAAAACATTACGACAAAATTCCAATTATTGATCCAAAAACCGAGAAATGCTTCCCAGAGTTGCATATATGCTCCTTTTATTCTGCTTCAGTCAAATTTACGATGTAGTTTATACTTGCCGTCGCTCGCGGAATAAGCGGAGATTCGATCGAAAATTCAAGTTTCAATTCGCCGCCATCGCGCGTAATACCGTTTTTGACGCTTTTTCCGACTACGATCATCTCCGGCGCGTTACCGCCGTTGGCTATACACACGTGACGGACATCCTCTTCGATTACGAATATATACGGCTGTTTTCCCGTATGCACTATGCTTATAACATCGGGCTGCTCAAAAGCAAACGATATCTCCGTATACGATTCCGACTCGCCGTCGATCTCCGGATAGATCAGCGTCAGCATACCGTCATGCGAAACAAGCGACGCCTCGCTGACATAATATTCGGCTTCCTTCACGATAGCCTTTTCTCCGAGGGCGGAGATCAGCCTGAATATTTCTTCCGACTCATCTTCTTCGTCAAAATCGTCGTCAAAATAATCGTCATCGTCTCCGAGTGCTTCGGGCGGCATAGCGGAGCTTCCGAGATCGCTCGGTATATGCTCTCCGGTTATGAGCGGCTCGCCGATTTTGCCGTTTCCGAGCGCAAGGTCAAGCACAGCCATAGGTCCGGATACTCTCACGACAGCATTTGCGGCAAAGCCGCGCGGCGTTTTTGCGGGATATTCCGCTATTGGCATCAGTATGTCTCTTTTGTATAATCGCAGTGAGGCGATACGGGAGAGCCGAACTCAGCGGGTGCTGCCCAGTGAACCGCATTCTGAAGTATTCTGATAACGTTCTTATCGTAGAACGATCTGCACATTTCATGACCGGGCTGCAGATATACTACCTTACCTACGCCGCGAACGAAGGTGCATCCGGAACGGAATATGTATCCGCCGTCATACCAGCCCACGAAGATCAGATCGTCGGGCTTAGGAATACGGAACGGCTCTGCGTACAGCTCCTCAAGCGGAAGCGTGAAATGCGCGGGAATTCCGGCTGCGATCGGGTGAGTCGGATTTATATTCCAGATAACTTCATGGCGGTCATCTCCCCACTGAAGAACGCCGTTAGTTCCGACGATCTCGTGGAAGGGCTTGGAATCGTGAGCAGAGTGAAGTGCTATAAAGCCCATACCGTTATAAACGCGGTCGCGGATCTTCGCAACAAGCTCATCCTTTACTTCTCCGTGATGCATATGTCCCCACCACATAAGAACGTCTGTGGTATTGAGCACCTCATCCGGAAGTCCCTGGTCGGGATCGTCGAGCGTTGCGTAACGGATCACAAGATCCTCGCAGGGCTTGAGCGCCTCGCCGATAGCTACGTGAATACCGTTAGGATATATTTCTCTTACGGCTTCATGCTCTTTTTCATGACGAAATTCATTCCAAATCGTTACATTTATCATTTTATATACCTCGCTGTTTATTCGGAGCGCATAATGCGCTATCCGTTCATTCAGTATATCACATTTATATACGGTAAGTCAAGTGTCAATATGTGTTTATTGTACTATAATCTCGCGTTAAATTCGTTGACATGACAACAAATTTGCTGTATAATATTATTGGTGGAAATTTTTTATTTCAATAAATATTACCGCCAAGCGAATAAACAAAGGAACTCTATAACAAGCTATGGATATTCTTATCAAAATTCTCGTATGCTTTCTCGCCGGCGCAGGCGCGGGAATCGGCACAGGCTTCGCGGGCATGAGCGCCGCGGCTATCATCGGCCCGATGCTGATAACATTTCTCGGCGTCCCCGCATATCACGCGGTCGGAATCGGTTTGGCGAGCGACGTGCTTGCAAGCGCAACGAGCGCATGGACTTACAAAAAGCACGGCAATCTTGACATTAAAAACTCTCTTGCTTTGCTCATAAGCATTATTGTTATGACGGTAACGGGCAGCCTTGTCGCAAGCTTCCTTCCCGAACAGGCGATGAGCGGCACGATGCAATTCGCGATGATCATTATCGGCGCAAAATTTCTTCTGAAGCCAGTAACTACGACGCGCGAGCAGATGGCGTCTCAAGATAAGCGAACACAGCTGATAAAATCTATCGTCGGAGGCGTCGTCGTAGGTTTTATCTGCGGATTTATCGGCGCGGGCGGCGGAATGATGCTTCTTTTCGTGCTTACGTCCTTTCTCGGATATCAAATGCACATGGCTGTCGGAACGAGCGTATTCATTATGGCGTTCACCGCGCTCACCGGAAGCGTCAGCCACTTCGCAATCGGTGGTATGCCCGATCCGCTTTGTCTTGTACTCTGCGTCATATTCACTCTTATATGGGCGAAAATCGCCGCTGTAATCGCAAACAAAGCGAGCGCTGTAACGCTCAACCGAGTTGTCGGCATCGTAATGATAGTCACGAGCGCCGTAATACTTGCCGTTGATTATTTACTGTAACCGCACTTCTTAAAATTTCGAAAAAGGAGATATTATTATGAAAAAATTAGCAAGCAAATTCCACAAGGCAGCAACCGCTTGCATACTGCTCGTGTTTTCGACGCTTCTGATCGTTGGCACATTCGTCTCAGGACGTGTGTTTATGTCAGTCGTCACGTGCAACAACAACGACATGGTATCTCCGATCTACGACGTAGAGCTGGGTCGTTCGCGACATTTTGACGATCACGAGCTTGACGATAACGATCCGGACGAGGATCAAAACGAAGCAGACGACAGGTCAGACGACCTCGATCTTTAATTAACGCACGCAACACAAAAGCTCGGAGACAGATTTGATCTGTTTCCGAGCTTTTTGTCATGAATCGCTGCTTTCGGCGCGAACTATCACGCCGTTTTCAAAGTATCCGGTATACGTTCTTCCGCTTTTCCAATAATACGTGCCTCTGCCGTTTATCTTATTATCAACGAACGTTCCTTCGTACCACTCGCCGTTCGCCCAGGTGTATTTTCCTTCGCCCTGGCGGACGTCGTTTTCGTAATTGCCTTCGTACTTATCGCCGTTTTCAAACTCGAATACTCCGTATCCGCTTTTTTTATCGGCGGAATAATTTCCCTTATATCTGCTTATCGTTTCGCCGTCGCTGACCCACACAAATTCGCCCTCACCGTCCTTTTTATCATCGCGAAAGCCGCCTGTGTATGTCGTTCCGTTTGCCCATGTATACGTTCCGGTGCCCTGCTTTACTCCGTCGATAAAATCGCCTTCGTATTTATCTCCGTTTTTGTAGTAGTATATTCCTTTGCCGGTGATCTTGTCGTCTTTGAAATCTCCGACGTATTTATCTCCGCTTTTATAGTACAGGGTACCCTCGCCGTCTCTGAGCAGATCTGTCATCTCTCCTTCGTACACATCGCCGTTTGAATAGGTGATATTTGAATGATCTGTTGAAAGCTTAGCCGTTATTCCGTTTGAATATATTATCTTTCCCTTTGCGGGATCTCCTTCGGAATCCACTTTACCGAAAAATTTTATGAAGACTTCACCGTTTCCGTCTTCGATCTTTATATATCTGATTCCGGAAAAATATATGATCGCCGCGGTAAGCGCCACGATAGCCGCGGCGATTGTGCAAATAATAACGAGCACCGCGGTAGTTGACATATGTTTTTTCGGTTTGATTCTGCGTCTGTTTACCGTATCCATAGCTTAGCGCCTTTCCGAGATTTACCGTTTTACAGATTTTTCATTAGATCTATCGCGTTATAGAGGAACTGTATCAGCTCCGGCAGCGCAAGGGTTGCCAGATAAAATGCAGCAGTTACGGCAATAAACGACACAACGATGACCGCAGGACGTATTCCTTTATCGTCAAATCGAATTTCTGCCCTATCCTTTGCGCTTTTCGGAATATAATATTGCGCGGTGGCAAGATCGACGTCGCGTTTTTCCGAGGCATTAAGGCTGAAAAACTTTTTTACCCCGCCGACAAATCCCGTATACTGCTTTACGGGGTAAGCTTCTTTATTCTTAAGGACCGCCAGCTTATTAACCGTAACGTTTTTAAGCAATATCCTCTTTTCAAGCCTACCCTTTATTCCGAGCTCCTCCGCGGTCTTAGCGTTTTCTTCGCCCACCGCTCCGCCGGATATTATTTTTCTGATCACACCGCCGACGACCTTTTTATTGTATATTGCGGCGGCAGAGGCAAGCACGACGCCTACATATATCGCCCATATCATTGCGATCGGCGTGATCGAGCCGCCCGACGTATTTACGTTATAAGTGTGTGAACTCAGTATCAATCCTAACATTATTTGCCCTTCTATTTTTCAACAATACCGTTTCCGCAAAGCTTTACAAGCAGCGCTTCGAGATCTGCATTGTCCGAAAACTCTATATGAAGCGCTTTTTTCGCCCCGTCGGATATTCTTATTCTTCTACCGGTCAATCCCGAGGCGCGCCTCTCAAGATCTTCGATATAACCGAGCTTATCGTTATCGGCGTTATCTTTTGCCGTATTTCCGCGATTAAGCGATTTCACCGCCGCCTCTGTCTCGCGAACCGAAAGGTTTCTCTTGATCACACGCACTGCAAGCGCTTCCATCGCCGATCTGTCTTTTAATCCGAGAAGCGCTCTTGCATGCCCCGCCGACAGACTGCCGTTTTTCACGTATTCGAGGATATTTTCGGGAAGGTCGAGTAATCTCAGCA
>CAYXNQ010000107.1:0-4944 GCA_964466545.1 uncultured Lachnospiraceae bacterium
CGTGCGCTTGCGGGAATAAAATGCGTATATACGATCCATAATATTGATTATCAGGGCGTATTTGAGAGCAGATTACTTTGGGATGTGTTCGATCTTGACGGCGACGACTACAGCACTGTGGATTTTGCGGGAAATATAAATCTTACAAAGGGGGCGATAGTTACGGCGGACGCGGTGACTACCGTCAGCCGCAGGTATGCCGGCGAATTGACAGACGGATATTTCTCCGGTTCTCTTCATGGCTTGCTCGGCGAAAACAGAGAAAAGCTTTTCGGCATCGTAAACGGCATAGACATTGATGAATACGATCCGGCTCGCGACGGAGAAACGGCCGCACCGTATACTGCGGACGATATTTCCGGAAAAGCGGCGTGCCGCGATGAGCTTCATCGTTTGTGCGGATTTACCGATAACGGAGAAGCGGTCGTTGCGATGATATCGCGGCTTGCTTCGCACAAGGGATTTGATTTGGTGGAGCGAGTGCTTCACGAAATGGTCTCGTCCGGCGTAAAGTTTGTGCTTCTCGGCACGGGAGAATATGCGCACGAGGAATTTTTTCGCGAAGCGGAGCGTAGATTCCCTCAAAGCGTAAGGAGCTTTATTCAGTTTGACCGTATTCTCGCAAAAAAGATATATGCCGGTGCCGATATATTTTTAATGCCGTCGCGCTCCGAGCCGTGCGGTCTCGCGCAGATGATCGCTTCGAGATACGGGAGTGTTCCGGTAGTGCGCGAGGTTGGTGGGCTTTACGATACGGTGAAGCCGTATAATTACGAGATGCGCGTGGGTGACGGCTTCACGTTTGCGAATTACAATGCTCACGAGATGCTGGACGCGGTGATGCGGGCGGTGCTTATGCGTAAAAATTCGCCGGCAGAGTGGAGCGCGCTGATCTCTCGAATAATGCGGCGCGATTTTTCATGGGACGCGTCCGCGCGCGAATATATTAAGCTATATAAAGGACTTATTGCAAATGATTAACGACGGTATTTTTAGCAGATCTGGCGTTTCGAGTATTATTTCGGAGAAATTGTCCCGTCTGTTCGGCGTTATGCCGTCCGAAGCGAGCCGTGAGCAGATGTTTACGGCTGTGACGGATTCGGTGAGAGATATATTGGCGTCGCGCAGAGCGGATTTTCGTGAGAGAGCCAAACGGCAAGCGACGAAGCGACTTTCGTATTTTTCAATGGAATTTTTGCTCGGACCTATGCTTAAAAATAATCTCAAAAATCTCTCGCTGGAAACGGAGTACCGCGAGGCGCTTGCGGATGTTGGCTTTAACCTTGATGAGCTTTACGAGATCGAGGTAGATCCGGGGCTTGGGAACGGCGGACTCGGCAGGCTTGCCGCGTGCTTTATGGATTCACTCACGACTATGGGATACAGCGCGAGAGGGTATTCGATATTATATGAGTACGGTCTGTTTTCTCAAAAGCTTGTGGCGGGAAATCAGGTCGAGACGCCGGACGATTGGCTCAGGAACGGTAGCGTATGGCTGAGAATGAGGGTTGATAAGATATACACCGTTCGATTCGGAGGGAATATAAGAGAGCGGTGGGAGAACGGCCGCTGTATTATCGAGCACAGCGATTACGAGGAGATAGACGCGGTGGCGCACGATCTCTATATTTCAGGCGCTTCGCGGGATAACGTGAATCTCTTGCGCCTTTGGTCTGCGGAAAGCCGAAACAGCTTTGATATGCGATTGTTTTCCGGCGGGCAGTATGTCGGCTCAATGCAGAGAGAAAACCGCGCTTCCGCTATATCGAAGCTTCTTTATCCGTCGGACGATCATGAAGAGGGAAAATTGCTCCGCCTGTCGCAGCAGTATTTTCTCGTGTCCGCCTCACTTCAGAGTATTATTGCGGATCACCTTGCTGCATACGGCTCGCTTGACGGATTTGCTGATAAAAACGCGCTTCATATAAACGATACGCATCCCGCGCTCGTGATACCGGAGCTGATGCGTATATTGATGGATGTGTATTCGTATTCATGGGAGCGTGCGTGGGATGTGGTGACGCGCTCCGTGACGTATACCAATCATACGGTAATGCCGGAGGCTCTCGAAAGCTGGCAGAGCGATATGTTTCGCTTGACGCTTCCGCGCATTTATACGATAATCGAGGAGATAAACCGTCGTATGTGCGCTGAGCTTTGGCGGCTGTATCCGGGAGATTGGGATCGCATATCGCGTATGGCGATCATAGCACATTCGCGCGTCAGAATGGCAAATCTGAGCTGTTATGCTTCAAGAAAGGTGAACGGAGTATCCGAGCTACACGGCGATATTTTGAAAAAGAGCGTATTTCGCGATTATTATAAGTATTCTCCGGAAAAGTTTACGTTCGTTACGAACGGGATCGCGCACAGGCGATGGCTTGCCTACTCAAATCCCACTCTGGCTGAGCTGGTGGCTGATTGCATAGGCGACGGATATTTGCGCGATTCGCTCATGCTTTCGCGGTTTGCCGATTTTTCAGAGGATACGGCTGTGTTAGAGAGGCTGTCCGAGATAAAGCGCGAGAGAAAATCCGCATTTTCGGAATATGCCGTCAAAAGCGGCGGACGCGCATACGATGTTGACAGCTTTTTTGATATTCACGTTAAGCGAATACACGAATACAAGCGTCAGCTACTTTCCGTTTTGAAGATCATTGCTATAGCTGAGGGGCTTCGCTCCGGAGAAATTAAGCTTGACGTTCCGATTACGTTTATATTCGGCGGAAAGGCGGCGCCGGGATATTATCTTGCAAAGGAAATAATCAAGCTGATATGGAGCGTTGGCGAGGAGGTGCGTCGCGACGCATTCCTTTCACGATATTTGCGCGTGGATATGTTAGAGGATTACAGGGTAAGTATGGCTGAAATGTTGATTCCCGCCGCAGATCTCAGCGAGCAGATATCGCTTGCCGGCAAAGAAGCGAGCGGTACCGGCTGTATGAAATTTATGATAAACGGCGCGCTTACTATCGGAACGGCTGACGGCGCTAATGTTGAGATTGCCGAGCTGGTCGGCAGAGATAATATTTATATGTTCGGTATGTCTGCCGACGAGAGCGAGGCGCTTTGGCGTCGCGGCTACGATTCCGGAGAATATTTACGCAAAAGTCGAATGTTAGATGAAGCGGTGTCGCGTTTGCGGCGAGGTTTTGCCGGTAATGATTTCTCAGGCATTGTCGATTATCTTTTGAAAAACAGACCGGTTGCGGATCCGTTTATGTGTCTTGCGGATTTTGATTCGTATATGGCAAGTTATAAAAGAGCGATCGCCGATCATGCGGACGGGTATAGCTGGCAGAGGAAAGCTGTGAAGAATATTGCCGCTGCGGGATATTTTTCCGCAGATCGAGCAATATGCGAGTATTGCCGCGATATTTGGGAGCTTGCACCGGTGAAAAATAAATAAGATCGCACCTTGACAAATGTCGAGCGCAGTGATATAATAAGCCTGCCGGGGGAACCGTAAGGTTGAGAAGGCGTTGCCTGACCCCTTGAACCTGTTGGCTAATACCATCGTAGGGAGGCGCGCTTGTGTTTGTCATTGGCGACTTTCCTATTCGGAAGGTCGCTTTTTTATTAAAAAAATTACAGGAGATATCCTGATTATAATATCCGCCGCCGGGGAGCTCCGGAGGAGGAGTAATTTTTGCGAGGGAATCCGTGTTTCGGAGTGAGAGGATGCTTTTGAGCATCGACCGCCGTCCTTTTGGGGAGGATTCCTATGCGCGCAGAAATTTCTCCCGTGACGGAATACTTATATATAGGAGATCTCGAAATGGATCGAAAAAAAGCACTTCTTAAGCTAAATGTTTTGGCGATGCTGGTCGCCCTCGGAGTTGTAATTTCTCCGATACTTCGTGTGGAGGGAATGTGCCCTATGGCGCATTTCATCAATATTGTTGCGTCTGTTCTTCTCGGACCGTATTATTCGCTCCTTTGTGCGTCTATGATAGCCGCAATTCGTATGATATTCATGGGAATACCGCCGCTTGCAATTACGGGAGCGGTATTCGGAGCGTTTCTTTCCGGCGTATTATATAGGCTTTCGCGCGGCAAGCTTTGGTGCGCTGTGGTCGGCGAGATCATCGGTACCGGCGTTATCGGCGCGATTGCAAGCTATCCTGTCATGACGTATTGGTGGGGACGGACCGGACTGACGTGGCTGTTTTACGTTCCGTCGTTTATCGGCGGTACGCTTATCGGCGGAGCGATCGCATATATCTTTTTAATAGTTCTTCGGAAAAACGGTATGCTTGTGAAATTCCAACGTGCTCTCGGAGCCAAGGTTTATGACGGATATAAAAAGAATTAGCGAAGCGCTAAGTGCGGTGCGCGAAAAAAAACCGCTCGTCCACTGCATTACAAATCATATCTCTATCGGCGATTGCGCGAATTTGCTTTTGGCGCTCGGCGCAAGACCTATTATGGCGGAGCATCCGGCTGAGGTCGCGGATATTACGAGAGTGAGTAAAGCGCTTACGCTGAATCTCGGAAATATAAGCGACGCGCGAATGGCCGCGATGCAGACCTCCGCGCAGATCGCAGGAGACGCGAATATTCCGTTTTCTCTCGATGTCGTCGGAGTGGCGGCGAGCCGTCTGCGCCTTGATTACGCCTTAAATTTGATACGCACGACTTCGCCTACGGTAATTCGCGGCAATTCAGCCGAAATGCGCGCTCTTGTCGGAGAAGCATATTCTTCGTCGGGCGTCGATTCAACGGACAAACGGACACCGGAGCAAAACGCCGAGACTGCAATGACCGCGGCAAGGCGATATTCCGCCGTAGTCGTGATTTCCGGAGAGACTGATGTGATCACAGACGGAAAGAATACTTATCTCGTATCTAACGGAGATCCGCTGATGACGCGCGTGACCGGTACGGGATGTATGTTTAACACGGTGATCGGAGCTTATCTTACAGAGCTTGCGCCGATAGACG
>CAYXNQ010000108.1:0-4943 GCA_964466545.1 uncultured Lachnospiraceae bacterium
TCTCGTTCCCGATATATCTGCTTTCGTATATGCCGATCGCGCTCGCCGCGCTTGTTAAGCGCGTTGAGTGGTCGCCGATAGAGCATACAAAATCATTTACTGTATCCGATATCAAGCGAAAGCGTAATGACAAAAAGGATTAATATTTTCAAAGATTCCGCGCATTTTTTCAAGTGCGCGGAGTTTTTTTGCTTTTTGCGCATAACGGTCGGTTATTCGGAAAAATTATATGCGGATATACTGTTATGTGAGGGTTGGAGTTTGAGAGAATTGTATTTTAGAAGTGATCTTGCGGCTGAGGCGGCTGATTATTCGCTCACTGCGCATAGGGAGATCGATGGGATAAAAATAGAAGAAGCGGTGTTCAACGACGGAAAACGTGCGGTTAGCTTTTATATGGATAAGCCGTGGCTTTGGTGCGATCGCGAAACCGCTCGCGCGGCTGAGCTTGTCGGTGATATGCTTCGCGCTATGCTTGAAGCCGTTACCCGAAAGAAGCTCGACGGCTCGTTTCGCGCGTTACTCGTTGGGCTTGGTAACCGGTACATTACGGCGGATTCGATTGGAGTTAAGGTCGCCGAGCGAGTTACGGTAAGCGAAAATCTTGCGCGGTCAGCCGTCGATAGAGATACCGGCTACGAAGGCTTCGGCAGACTTTCGGTTTTGATACCCGGAACGCTTGCGCAGACCGGAGTAGAGAGCGCAGATATTATCGGAGCGACGGCGAGATCTGTCTCTGCGGATGCGGTGATCGCCGTTGATGCGCTTGCCGCCGCGTCGCTTTCGCATCTCGGAGGCGTGATTCAACTTACAGATTGTGGAATAGCGCCCGGCTCCGGAATACGTAATTCGCGCGTTGCGATAAACGATATTACTGTCGGATGTCCGGTGATATCTATCGGAGTTCCCACGGTGACGGATTCCGCGGCGCTGATCTACGATGCGTTGAGCGCCGCCGAGGTGGACGACATTCCGCCAAAGCTTGAAACTGTGATCGAAAACGGCAGGGGATATTTTGTGACTGTCGGCGAAGCGGATATGATCACTGAGGAGCTGTCGCGCGTTATTGCGCTGGCTGTAGATAATGTGTTTTTTATGCACTGACGAATAATTTTATCGCGCTGATAATATATTTGGTGTATGACGGTGTTCAGCGAGGCGCGAAGATGTTTGATTTTTTATACGAGAATAAAACGCTCCGAGGTATTCTTTGTGCGATCGGAGCCGTTTTTGCGTTTATAATTGCAGTCTCGAATATCATAAATATAAGCGAGCTACACCTCGATTCCGTGTTCGGCGAGGAGGTGTTCGGCGGAGGCTTCAATATATATACGTTTTCTGTCGAAAGCGAAAGTTGCGATTCCGGCGGTGACGTGACGCTTGGCGAAGAAAGCGAAGATTCGGGAGAAGAAGCGATGCTTGCTTTTGCGGAGCTTGATCTTTCCGCCTCGTCTCCGCTTGATATAATTGACTACACAGGGCGCGCCGACATACCGACTGCCGATTTTTCCGGCACTCCGAGCGGCTTGAGCGGAAATCCGTCGGTACTGATAATACACACGCACGGCAGTGAGAAGTATAAGACTGTAGGACAGAACTCATATTCTCCGAATGAAAGCTTCAGATCGGATTCGGCGGAGGGCGGTGTTGTGGCCGCGGGACGCGCCTTGGCGGACGCGCTGATCGGATACGGGATAGACGTTATTCACTGCGAGACCATGTTTGATCTTGATTCATATGCCGACGCCTATAAAGCGTCAGCCGCCGCGGTAAGCGCGTATTTGAAAATATATCCGACGATCGAATATGTTATAGATCTGCATCGCGATTCGGTCGAGGCAGACGGAATACAGGCGGCGGTGCGAGGATATGCGGACGGACGCACGGCGGCTCAGCTTATGTTTGTAGTTGGAAGCGACAGCGCCGGAGCCGATCATACCGATTGGCGAGTCAATTTTTCGCTCGCCTGTGGATTGCAAAAGCTGATATACGGTAAATATCCTTCAGTCGTCAGGCAGATCAGTATAAGACGCGAATCTTTTAATCAACAGCTCTCGCACGGCTATCTTTTGGTAGAGATCGGCGCTTGCGGTAACGACATTGATGAGGCTTGCTGTACGGCGGAGATACTGGCGTGGGCGATTGCCGAATATACCGGACAAACATAGTCGAATATATACATATCTTTTTCAAAATGCCGTCAGCGGCTTGAAAATAGCATAATTGTGTGCTATAATAATACGTGGCAGTATTTATTGGCAATGAAATGAAGGACTCTGTTGATGAATAAAAATGTTATCATCGGTATAGACGTCGGCGGAAGCACGACGAAGATAGTGGGCTTTGACGCAAGCAACGGCGTTCCGACCTTGGTAGATCCTATCTTTGTTCGCGCTACAGATCCGATAACCTCCATATATGGTGCGTTCGGACGTTTTACCGAGCAAAATAATTATGAGCTTGCCGATATATCGCGCGTGATGATCACCGGCGTAGGCTCAAGCTATGTTAAACGCGGAATCTATTCGCTTCCGTATGAAATTGTTCCCGAATTCAGATGTACCGGTACAGGCGGTCTTTATTTGTCCGGACTTAAAAAGGCGATAGTTGTCAGTCTTGGCACAGGTACGGCGTTGGTCTATTCGGAGGAGCATAAGGAGCCGCAATATCTCGGCGGTACCGGAGTCGGCGGCGGAACGCTTCTTGGACTTTCAAAAAAGATTCTGGGCATGGATAATATCGAGCATATAGCCGATCTTGCCGAAACGGGAGATCTGAATCGCGTCGATTTGAAGATCAACGATATCACCAAACAGGATATTATTTCCGGCTTCTCCGACGTGATGACCGCGTCAAATTTCGGTAATATAAGCGATATAGCGACCAAATCGGATATAGCGCTCGGAATAATCAATATGGTATTTGAGACGGTCGGTATGCTCAGCGTATTTGCCGCGCGCAAATATGAGATCCGCGACATCGTTCTTACCGGAAATTTGACTACCGTCAAGCAAGCAAAACGCATTTTCGACAATATGAACAATATGTTTGACGTGAATTTTATAATTCCGAAATATGCACAGTTTGGAACGGTCATCGGAGCGGCGCGCAGCGCTCACCTTTGATATAATTTGTATATGAGGCGAAAAGCCTTAAAATAAATGAGGAAAGGACAAGGTTGGATTTATGGATTGCGGCAGTAGTACAGGCAAATGCGGACATCGAGGAAAGTTACTCCGACTCTTGTTCCTTAGCTGAATTTCCCCATGTCTGTATCGCCTTACTCCAAAGCACTTAGTCGATCTAAGAAAGGGAGGTAGGTTATGGCAGATAAGATAATCAATCTTGCGGATACGTTGTCCGCACTTTTCGAGAATAAGAAATTCTCGACTCTCAGAGATATTCTGATGACGCTCAACCCTGCGGATATCGCAATTATATTCGAGGAGCTTCCGGAGGAATCGCTTCCGTTTTTGTTCCGCTTGCTTCCGAAGGAAATGGCGGCGGAGACCTTTGTTGAAATGGATACCGAGCTTCAGCAGGTATTGATACGCGCATTTTCCGATGTCGAGTTGCACGCGGTGATAAGCGAGCTTTATATTGACGATGCCGTTGATATCGTGGAGGAGATGCCCGCCAACGTGGTCAAGCGTATTTTGAAGCAGGCTGATCCCGAAACGCGCAACTTGATAAATGAACTGCTCAAATATCCGGAATCGTCTGCGGGAAGCATCATGACGCCGGAGTATGTTGATCTGCGACCGGAAATGACGGCGCGTGAGGCGATCGAGCACGTAAGAAAGACCGGTGTTGACCGCGAAACTATCAATTATTGCTATGTTACAGCAAAAACGCGAGAGCTGGTCGGTCTTGTGTCGATACGTGCGCTTATTCTTGCGGATAGCGACTCGCTCATTTCCGATATTATGGAGTCTAACGTGATATCGGTCGGCACGCTTGATGACAGAGAGCACGTGGCTCAGCTTTTCGGTAAGTATTCATTGATCGCAATACCGGTAGTGGACGGCGAAAATCGTCTCGTCGGCATAGTTACGGTAGACGACGCTATCGAGGTATTGAAGGAAGAAACGACTGAGGATATGGAAAAAATGGCGGCTATCCTGCCGTCTGAAAAGCCGTATCTTAAGACAAGCACATTTGAGATATGGAAAAGCCGCGTGCCGTGGCTGTTGTTCCTTTTGATCTCCGCAACCTTTACCGGAATGATCATATCTTCGTTTGAGAACGCTCTGGCGGCGGAGGCGGCGCTGGTCGCGTTTATTCCGATGCTAATGGATACCGGTGGTAACGCGGGTTCTCAGGCTTCCGTTACGATAATCCGCGGACTCTCGCTCGGCGAGGTCAGCTTCCGCGATATTCTTTCGGTCGCGTGGAAAGAGCTTCGCGTGTCGCTCTTGTGTGCGGTATCGCTTTCGGCTGTCGCTTTTTGCAAGATACAGCTTATAGACAATCTATTGCTCGGACAGGGTATATCGCTTATGATCGCGGCGGTCGTGTGTATTACTCTTGTTATCACGGTTATCGTTGCCAAGCTTATCGGATGCACGCTTCCGATGATCGCCAAAAAGCTCGGATTTGACCCGGCGGTGATGGCGAGCCCGCTGATTACCACTATCGTTGACGCAGTTGCGTTGCTTGTGTATTTTGCGGTGGCAACGGCGTTGCTCCAGAGTATATAATATTAAAATCCACCTGCCGTTCAAAGCAATTGCAGGTGGAATTTTTCTGCGATTCAGTATCAAAAAAGCCGCCGAAACGCAAAATGTTCGGGCAGTCCATGTGTATGCAGATATTTACTTTATTTGAAAAGTGTGCAGGATAAACTTGAATTTTGCGCGATAGACATATCATGTCTACCTAAATCCACGGTATTTCTCGCGTTGTGTCGTGGCTTTGTTTCCGGGATGGTGCTATAATTTTTA
>CAYXNQ010000109.1:0-4897 GCA_964466545.1 uncultured Lachnospiraceae bacterium
AAGTTTCGATAGACATTTTATATTATCTCCTTAAAGAAATATTATACTGTAAAGATCACAAGACTTGGCATTTATAACGTATATCCGGCAGCTCTCGCGTACTCGGCGATGCGATCGGAAAGCGCTGGCGTCTTTGCCTTGCTTTTTGCGGAAAACATCGAGCGATCGGTCGATTCGCTTGCGGAAAGTTCGTGACCGATAAGCGCATACGTTGCCAGACGAAGATGAGAAAATGCGTCATCCTCAAGCGCCGCGCAAACAAACGACTGTCTCGGCGAATTTATATCTTCTCCGCTTATCTCGAAGAAGCCGTTTTCGCGGCAAAGCTTCATCAAACGGTCAAGCTGAGCGCGAGTATTTCTGGTCGGCATATACGTGATCGCCATAAATCCGAGCTTTTTAAGCTCGCCGATAAGCTGATCGAGGAAAGAATCCTCAAAGGTCTGCGCCTTTTTATCGCCCGTTACCGATTCGCCGACGTCACCGAGATATGCGTATGCGGAAATCGCGCCTACCTTTTCGGCAAGCTTCGCAAATTCGCTTATATGCATGAGCTCCTCGTCCGCTTCGATATATATTTTGGAGATCAATCCGCTCTTCAGAACGCCGAGCACGTCATATTTGTAAAAAGAATCGGGAGCAGAAAGCAGCTTATCACGCGTTTTCGCGGACAGCGGCTCGCCGGATACCTTTTCGATAAGATCGCACGCGGCGGCACGATCGGGATATGCGGCGATTATCTTTTCGGCAAGCGCAAACAAAACGTGGCGCTCCGTAACGCTTCCGCCGCGCGAATACATAGAGATTGGAAGCACATCTGCTTCAAAATCGATCGAAATTCCGCCCTCGGACATCAGCGAATTTATCGCCGCGCACATTTTGATATTACGCTCGTTGCGCTTTGCTCTCAGCGGAGCAAGAACGGCGTCACATTCGTCGAGCATGGAATGAGGTATTCCGTGCATTGCGACATAAGCGCAAGATTTCTGATCCGGATTATTGAGACGCTTTCCTTCAAGCACGGTTCCCTTCACGCTGACCCTGCATTCAAAGCCGCCGGTGACGGGAATACCGATTATTTTTCCCGCCTCCAAAAATTCTCTGATGCCGCCCACACTGTCGTGATCCATTATGCCGCACGTAGCAAGTCCCGCCTCGTATGCCGAGAGCACGGCGGCGCTCGGCGTGTAAGGCGAGAACGAATAGGTAGTATGAATATGATTATTCACCTGTTTCGGATCGACTTTCCTCTTATTCGACGGCTCGCCGCTTGCAACAAGCGCCGTCAGTGCGGCAAGTCTCTCGTCAGCGCCGACGCTCGCGTCGAAAATGATATTTCTCTGTTCTGTCGTTGTCATAATATTTCCTTTCGCTCACTCAACATGAGATCTGTTTTTTATATTCAAAAATTCGATTGCGGCGTCGAAGGCTTCCTTTGCTCTGCGCTCGGCGTCCGGATTCGGCGTCGACCGCTTCACCGCGCGGATAAGCACATTCTTCGGCGTATCTTCAGGATCCGTAAGCTCGACAGCCTCAGCCTTGTAGCCGGCGGCAGCAAGCCTCTTTACACGAAGCGCGTCGGTAAGCGCGTCCGCGAGCTTTTGCTTAAGTATCGGATAATCGGCCACAAACGCAAGCTCCGGCGAATCTATCAACCGAACAAGCTCGTGGTGACAGCAAGGCGTCGACATGATCAGCTTCGCTCCATGCTCAACGGCGAAGTGAAGCACAAGATCAGTTGCGATATCGCAAGCGTGAAGCGACAAAACAAGATCCGGGGTATGCTCCGGCGTAAGACGCGCGATATCGCCGCACAAAAACTTCATATCCGTATATCCGAGCCTGTCGGCGATCGCGGCGCAATCGTCGATAACGCTCTGCTTAAGATCCACGCACAAAAATTCCGTATCAAGCTCGCGCACTTCCCTCAGATAGTGCCTGACGGCAAAGCCGAGATAGCTCTTGCCGCAGCAAAGATCGTATACGTAGACCGTTCTGTCCCGCGGAAGCTTCGCGGCGATATCTCCGAGAAGCTCGCAAAATCTGCTGATCTGACGGAATTTTGCCTGTTTTTTATCGTATACTCTACCGTTTTTATCGCTGATACCGATCTCGCGAAGAAACGGCTCTGCGCCGGTCAAGATCCGATTGATCTTTCGGTCATTGCCTAAAACATGCGCTTTGTTTTCGCAAAAATCGCCGATTTTATCAATAACCGTACATTTGCCTTTAGACGATCGCATAAAGCTAACATATCCTGTCTCGTCTGACGCGTCTGCTCTGCGATATTTCGAAAGCAGATCTGCAATCTTTTCAGGACATTCGGCAAGCGAGATATTTTCATGGCGAAGCCGTCCCTCGCTGAGACGGTATTCAAAGCACAGCGTCCGTTCACCGCGCACTGTTATCAGACGTGCGCTAACATTGCCAAGCGATCTGTCGTCAGGTGACGAAAAGCTGAGCTTCTTAAGCGAGGCTCTGTCGGCGAGGCGGCACACTGTCGCGGCAAAATTTTCCGCGCTGTTTTTCTCTACTGACTGCATCATTCTTCTTCCTTTTCATCGGCGGAGTCGAGCGGCTTCTTTTCCTTTTTCTTGAACGACACCTTTGATTCGGTTCCGTTAAATATGCGCTTCAGATTTCCTCTGTGCATGAATACTATGATAGCGGCGATTATAAATGAAATTATTACACAAAATCCGCTTGTTCTGCCGTTGCCGCAGAACGGCGCCGGAAGTATCGTTGAAATACGGCTCAGCATGAGCGGATACAGCATCGAACAGATGACCGATCCGAGAGACATATATTTCGTGGCCCAAACCAGAAGCATGAACAGAGCGAAAAGGATCAAAAACAATCTCCAATCGAGGAACAGGACCATAGTCGCAGTCGCAACTACGCCTTTTCCGCCCTTAAATTTATACATGATCGGAAACATATGACCGAGAACGACAAAGAGCCCGGCAAGATAAGCGCCGTCAAGACCGAAGCAGAACCGTCCGAACATTATTCCGACAAACGATTTAAGAAAATCTCCGCCAAGCGTAAGCGCAGCCGCTTTTTTTCCGTACGTTCTGAGCATATTCGTCATTCCGGCATTACCGCTACCGTATTTTCTTATATCGTCATGATAAATGCATTTTGAAACTATTATGCTGAAATTCAGTCCGCCGATAAAATACGGAACTATAATGCAGAGCGCATACGCTCCGACGCAGGCGAGTATCAGACTGGAGAGATGCGTGAAGGTGTGATTCGATATCAAATATCCGCCGAGTCCCTTATACATAAAATCAACAAATGTCATGATACAGCTCCGATCAAATTAATTTTCTTCGCCCTTTTGACGTACTATGAGCCTCAACGGAGTTCCCTTGAAGCCGAATGTATCTCTCAGGCAGTTTTCGATATATCGTTGATACGAAAAGTGGAACAACTCTGCGTCGTTGCAGAATATAACAAATGTAGGCGGAGCGACCGCTATTTGCGTCATATAATATATTTTCAGACGTTTGCCCTTGTCGGACGGCGGCTGCACGCGATTTATCGCGTCCGCAAGCACATCGTTGAGCATACCGGTCGAGATGCGCATTACGGTCTGATTATGCACGTAATTGATCTGCTCGAAAAGCTTTTCAACGCGCTGTCCCGTCATCGCCGAAATATACATGATCGGCGCATATGTCATATACGAAAGCGCCGTTGTGATCTTTTTGTTGTATTCGTTGACGGTGCTGTTGTCCTTTTCCACAGCGTCCCATTTGTTCACGGCAATTATCGTCGCCTTGCCCGCCTCATGCGCGATTCCGGCGATCTTTTCATCCTGCTCCGTGATTCCGACAGAGCCGTCGATCACAAGTATGCAAACATTTGCGCGTTCTACCGCCGCTTTTGCCCTTATCACGCTGTACTTCTCCACGCGATCGTCGATGCGCGAGGAGCGACGGATTCCCGCCGTATCTATAAAATTGTATTTTCCGTATGCGTTTTCGATATGAGTATCGACAGAATCGCGAGTCGTTCCGGGAATATCGGAAACGATCAGTCTCTCTGAGCCGAGTATGCGATTGATGAGCGAAGATTTCCCGGCGTTAGGTTTTCCGATCACTGCTACGCTTACGGAATCGTCCTCCTCGCCCTCTCCGTCAAACTCCGGCAAAGCGTCGATCACCGCGT
Source organism: uncultured Lachnospiraceae bacterium (assembly GCA_964466545.1). Lineage (GTDB taxonomy): Bacteria > Bacillota > Clostridia > Oscillospirales > CAG-272 > CAYXNQ01. The sequence continues at coordinate 4,177 of CAYXNQ010000109.1, forward strand.
CAAGCACATCTCCGCTTCCGCTTCCGTGGATCGACGACAGCGCGATAGGATCAATCTTGAAGCCAAGCTCGTAAAACTCGTAAAATTCCGGCGGCGTGTCTCCGATCGCGTCAGCCTTATTGATACACGGCACGACCGGCTTTCCGCTTTTTTTGAGCATCGTCGCGATCTCAAGATCGTCTGCCAAAAGTCCGGCTCTGATATCGCACATAAACAGTATCACGTCTGCTGTCTCTATGGCGATCTCCGCCTGCTCGCGCATTTTCTTGAGAATGATGTTGTCGGTCTTCGGCTCGATTCCGCCGGTGTCGATCACTATCATTTTTCTTCCGCGCCATTCTGTCTCTCCGTAAAGGCGGTCGCGCGTAACGCCCGGCGTATCCTCGACTATCGAACGTCTTTCGCCGATCAGCTTATTGAAAAGCGTACTTTTTCCGACGTTAGGACGTCCGACTATCGCAAGTATCGGTTTGTTCATAATTATATCATTACCTTTCGTGCGATGCGCGGGCATCGCGTTTCTTCATTATTTTTTCAGTTGCAGCCCGAAACGGTCGAGCGAAGCTATACCGAGATCGCCAAGTTCCGAATACGGCGCAACGAAACGCGAATAGCCTCCGTAAATATAGATCGTTTCAATACAAAGTCCGAGACCGTCCGCGGCAAAATAAATATCCGGGTATATCGCATAATCGTCCCTGAACGCCGCAAACAGATTTTC
>CAYXNQ010000110.1:0-1927 GCA_964466545.1 uncultured Lachnospiraceae bacterium
GCGCAGATATCAATATCCTCTATTTCCACGAGGCGCACGTTTTCGTCAAGATCGAGCTTGCTGCGGTAGCGGATATCTTTAAGCTCGGCTTTCGGGGGATAATACGCGTAGATCTGCTTATTGCTCCATATTGCGCGGTTTGCTTCAAGCTCAAGATTACGAATTTCTTCGCCTGTGAGGGCTATATCAAAATCGAGCGTGACAAAATCCTTGCCCATATGAAAGCCGACGTTATTACAGCCGTACTTGCGGTGTGCTATACCGGATATAATATGCTCTCCGGAATGATTTTGCATTGCCGAAAATCTGCGATCACGGTCTACGCTTGCAAAAACTGTGTCTCCTGCGACGCTTTTTTCCGTGATATGATGTATTATGCCGTCTTTTTCAAACACGCGAAGCAGCGGAATATCGCCGATATTTCCGAGATCACATTCCTGACCGCCTCCGCCGGGGAAAAACGCGCTTGCCGCGAGAACGGTATCGAAGGTGCCGTCGTCGAGCTTTTCTTCCGAAATTATCCGCGACGAAAAATCAAACAGATACGGGTCTATATCGAACAGACGAGTGGTTTTGCCTTTTGTCGGAGATGTTGTGGGAACTGAAAGCGACAGCGAATGGTTACTGTAGGTGTGCTCGCCGGTGATCTCGGCGATTACGGAGACGAAGCTCGGAAGCGTGAGCTGATCTTTTTCAAAGTCAAGCTCTATCTCCATGACTGCGCGATCGTTCCAGAACGGATAAATATCTATCTCGAATTTGCAGTGACGAGAGGGAATGGTTATTCTCGTTTTTTCGATCTTGCGGCGAGCCGGATCTGCCAGCTCAAGAGCCTTTAGATACTCACTCTCCGATATTTCGCCTTCTTCTTCGATCGACGAGCGATCCGAGATGCGCGTCTTTATCGTTTTGAAAAAAGTCGATCTGCCTTGACTGTCGATGCGGCGGACGCGCGCGGTAACGTCAGGGGTGGTTTGGGTGAGATATATTTGCTCGATGTCCGCCGAAAAAGCGCCATCTTGCGCCAAAAGCAAGGATCTATCCGGATATTCGATAAAAAATCTGCGCTCGGTCTCAATATTGCTATGCATACGGAGTATCCCTTTCATCGGATAATTTTACCTATACAGTATACCATATCGCGTTCGGCTTTTCAATGATAAAATGCGCCGGCTTCTCTGCCGAAAGAAAAACAGAATAAAAGATTCAAATAAAACGGAAAAAATGCAAAATATCTATTGACAAATAATATAAAATAGTATATAATGAATGCGTTGATCCAAAGACAGCAGGTTACAGTAAAGGTGTCCGTGCCATCCTGCCGAGGAGAGAAATAAAATGCTTATGTTTTATGTCTTTTTTCGGCTTGCTCGGAAAAGGCATTTTTTATTTTTCCTGCGGCAAAATCATACAAGGAGGAAAAAACAATGCCCAGCGAAAAGATACTTGAACAAAAGAAAGCCGTTGTCGCAGCGCTTTCCGACAGAATCGCGAATTCCTGCGCAGGCGTTCTTGTTAAATATCAGGGTATAACCGTTGAGGACGATACAAAGCTTCGCGCAGAGCTGCGCAAGGCAGGCGTTGAGTATATGGTTATCAAGAATACTCTGATCGGCCGCGCTTGTGAGATGAACGGTCTTTCCGAGATGAAAGAGCATCTTGACGGAATGAACGCTATCGCAACATCCGCAAACGATCCCATCGCAGCCGCAAAGATTCTGAAGCAGTATGCAGACAAGCTTGACAGCTTCGAAATCCGCGCAGGATTCCTTGACGGCGCATACGTTAATGTCGATACGGTAAACGAGCTTGCGGAAATTCCCTCGAAGGAAGTTCTCATAGGCAGATTCCTCGGAAGCATCCAGGGACCGCTTTACGGTCTTGCATATGCTCTCCAGGCTATCGTAGACAAAGACGGAGAAGCAGC
>CAYXNQ010000110.1:2027-4801 GCA_964466545.1 uncultured Lachnospiraceae bacterium
GCTTAAGCCGAAGTAAACAGTAAAAAATATATTATTATTTGGAGGATATTAAAATGGCATCTGAAAAAATCACAGCGATTCTTGAAGAGATCAAGTCGCTCACAATTCTTGAACTTTCCGACCTCGTTAAGGCAGTTGAAGAGGAGTTCGGCGTATCCGCAGCTCCCGTAGCAGCAGTAGGTGCAGTAGCAGCTGCAGCAGCTCCCGCTGAAGAAAAGACAGAGTTCGACGTAGTTCTCACAAGCTTCGGCGCTAAGAAGCTCGACGTTATCAAGGTAGTTCGCGAGCTTACAGGTCTCGGCCTTAAGGACGCTAAGGACCTTGTTGAGGGCGCTCCTAAGACACTTAAGGAAGCAGCTACAAAGGACGCAGCTAACGACATGAAGGCTAAGCTTGAAGCTGTTGGCGCATCTGTTGAGCTTAAGTAATTTTATCTGAAATTACGTTTTTGAAAGAGCTGTCTCATATGAGACAGCTCTTTTCGCGTTATTCGTTTTCTTGCCATGCTATCAAAATGTCGGGCGGCAATGCCGAAGCGTCAAAGCGGTAATGACCGGTGATCTCATAGCGTTCAAGGCAATCCTCTTCGCGTTTTGCCTGACCTGCGTTATGTATCACGTATGCGACGCCGCGGCGGTTTCGCTTGTCAGAAATGATCCCGATATGCTTATCGTCGCCGAATATTACGATGTCTCCGGCTTGCCACTCGGCTATGTCAGAGCTGTCAAGCGTCAATGTGATCGCGTATTCTTCAAAGAATATCCTGAGGTTGCGGACGCGGCGAAAATCAATATTTTTGTCCGGATGCGTCACAAGCGGATACGCGGAGGGGCGTGACGATATATCCGCATCGATCATGTCTCGGAGCGAGTAGCCCGCGTTTTTGAAGGCACGCCAGATGACGTCAGCGCAAACTCCGATATTATCCGGGGGATATCCGCCCGCCTGATACGAGCCGTCGTAAGTCGGGCGATTTTCCGCGTCCTTGCGCGCACCGAGCAAAAAATCGGCGTAATCGTCGGTGCCGTTGCCGTTAAAATCTACGGGGCTTGCGAGGCGAGCTATTCCGAAATCCTCGCCATAGTATATCCGCGAGGGAAATGTGCCGAGGAGCTTTGCCACGGTCAGCGCGACTGTAATTGCGGTCAAGATAAGGAGTATTGCGGATAGCGCTTTATACTTTATTTTCAAGGTATGCTCCTTTGCGTTGTGTCGCTTTGGCTATATATTAGCATATATTTTTCTGCGGTGCAATACTTTTATGCTGGATGGGCGAATTTTACGGAATCTATGGAAAATCTCAGCGACGTGTGGTATAATAATCGCAGTAGCCTTGCGCGGCAAGCCTACGGGCTGTCGCCCGCCGTGCGACTTGGTTCTACACGAAGCTATTTTATTTTCAGTAATAAATTCAAATAGGACGGTGCTTATGATGGAATATATTACAAGCGGTCTGTCTCCGAAGGAGATATTCATTCATTTTGAAAACATATCAAGAATACCGAGAGGTTCGGGAAATGAGAGCGCAATAGCGGATTATATTGCCGATTTTGCGCATAATCGCGGACTTTTCTGTATTCGCGACGACGCTAACAACGTTTTTGTAAGAAAGCCAGCGAGCTTAGGAAACACAGGAAGATCGGTGCTTTTGCAGGGGCACATAGATATGGTATGTGAAAAGAACGAGGGCACGGAGCACGATTTTGAGCGAGACGGAATTAAGCTTGTTTTGGACGGCGATGTGCTTTCGGCTGACGGAACCACTCTCGGCGGAGATGACGGCGTTGCGGTTGCGATCATGCTTGCTCTGCTTGATTCAACAGACATTTCTCATCCGGAGCTTGAATGTCTGTTTACATCCGGCGAGGAGATAGGTCTGCTTGGTATGGAGGCGTTTGACGCGTCCGTTATAAGATCCCGCATGATGATAAATCTTGATTCGGCGGGAGAGGGAATTGCCACGGTTTCTTGCGCCGGCGGCGTCAGAAGCGATTTTTCGTTTGAAGCTGAAAAGCTCGAAAAAATAAGCGGCAAGCTGCTTGAAGTAAAATTGAGCGGATTTGCCGGCGGACATTCCGGTGAGAATATCAACGACGGAAGGATAAGCGCGAGCAAGCTTTTGGCGCGGCTCCTTGCCGCAGCTAAGCTTGAGTCGGATATAAATATCGTGTCGATATCCGGTGGCAATAAAGATAATGCCATTCCACGCGAAGCAAAATGCGAATTCTTCGCCTCGAACGCTGATGCGGCGTGCGCCGCCATGCATAGGCTTTTTGACGCCGTGATGGCAAACGAGGCGACCAAAGCCGATCTCGGCGGAACGATGAATATTTCTGCGTCGGATACGGAAAAAGAGGCTATGTCGAGCGGCGACAGCGCAAGGCTGACAGCGCTCCTTTCGGCACTTCCTTACGGAGTTTCGGCAATGTCTGCGAGCATACCGAATTTCGTGGAGACGTCCTCTAATATAGGCATAATCGCCTCTTGCGGCGGCAAAGTCGATATTACAACGTCGTCTCGCTCGTCGGTGGATTCAAAGCTCGATATGGTAATGGCTTCTCTTGACGCGCTCGGCCTTCTCGCTGGCGCGCATGTGGCGCATTACGCGCGGTATCCCGGCTGGGCGGCAGCGGCGGAATCTCCGCTTGCCGAAATATACAAGAGCGTATATCGCGAGCTGTTCGGCGTTGACGGTATCACGATGGGAATACACGCCGGTCTTGAGTGCGGAATACTCAAGAGCAGGATACCCGATATGGATATCATATCAATAG
>CAYXNQ010000111.1:0-4794 GCA_964466545.1 uncultured Lachnospiraceae bacterium
ACCGGCATATTTTCGCTTATCGGAACGGAAATTCCGCCGTGTCTTACCGATATGTATGCGTTACTTCCGGTACCGGTGACGAGTGCGCGGGCGTTTCCAATTAAAACAGTAGAGCCGGCAAAGAGCATATTGCTTTGTATTTCAACGGCGCAGTCGTCCGGAAGCGCGAGAGCTTCGCTTTTCTTCTCGATTGGGAGCGTGTTTCCCGTGATGTTTTTTTCGGATACGACAGGCGATGTGTCTGAGATGATCCTGCAATCCGCAGGAACCGTATCGCCCGGCGAAAGTAAAACTATGTCTCCCTCGACGAGCGCTTCTGCCGGAAGCAATCTCACTCTTCCGCCGCGAAGGACTCTGGCGTGCGGCAGGGCGTATCTTGCCTTATCTTCAAATATACGTCTGGCAATCATATATGCCGCGATACGTAAGGCCGCGCTTATGCAGATGATAACGCAAAGAGCGAGAGGGTGCTTGTCAAGCTGAAATATCGCGGCGATCGCGGTAATGACGATCAAGAGAAGCGTGGCGGGATCAAGAAGTATCTTCGCCGCTGTCGCCGGTAAGTTCTCTCGCGGGATATACCAAATTCGATTTTTTCCGTATTTGCGGAGTCGCACCGCGGCGGATTTATCGTCAAGCCCGTTTACCGGATCCGAAAACAGCGTGCCTACGCTTTCGTCTGCCGTCAGCTTGAAGAACGGCCTTGTCATAACGCGGTGACTACGAGCATTCCGTCATATACGTCGGCTGTGACGCTTGACAGCTTGCCGCGCATTGCAATGATCTTGCCCGCAATGTTGTCCTCAAGCTCGGTCTGGATAAATCTTCGCATATTGCGTGCTCCGAATTTTACGGAGTATGATCTGTTTGCGATATATTCCGCTACGGCGTCGCTGTATATAAGCTCTACGCCGCGATCTTTAAGTCCGCGCTTCAGATCTCCGAGCATGATCTTTGCGATCTCTTTGAAATCGTCAGGCGTCAGACTGCGGAAGGTTATGATCTCGTCTACGCGATTAATAAATTCCGGCCGCAGAAAATCGGACAGAGCCTTCATTGTGCGATCTGACTCGGCTTTTTCGGGCGCTTCGGTAAATCCGACCTTGGAAGCAGCCGTGCCGGAGCCGGCGTTGGTCGTCATTACGATGACTGTATTTTCAAAGCTTACGGTCTTTCCGTGCGAATCGGTGATCCTGCCGTCGTCGAGAATCTGAAGCAGGATATTCATAACGTCGGGATGCGCTTTTTCGATCTCGTCAAACAGCACGACCGAATACGGGCGGCGACGTATCTTTTCGGTGAGCTGACCGCCGTCGTCGTAGCCGACGTATCCGGGGGGCGAACCGATGATCCTCGATACAGAGTATTTTTCCATAAATTCGCTCATGTCGAGGCGTATTAAGGTTTCGGGAGTTGAGAACAGATCTTCCGCAAGTACCTTGACAAGCTCGGTCTTTCCGACACCGGTAGGTCCGGCAAAAATAAACGATACCGGCTTGCGCTTTATCGCGACTCCGGCTCTGCCGCGTCTGATCGCGCGGGATACGGCGGAGACTGCCTCGCTCTGACCGACAATGCGCGCGCTGAGGCGATCTTCAAGCTGTTCGAGACGCGAAAATTCGTCTTCTTTGATCGTAGATGCGGGAATACCCGTCCAGATCTCGATAACGTCGGCGAGATTTTCTACGGTCATTTCGATCTTTTTACATTTGTCGTCAAGCTCTGTGAGCTTATCTTTTATGGCAAGATCGTTTGATTTGAGATTAGCGAGCTTTTCATAGGCTTCGTTGTCGGCTTCTCCGCCGTTGATCTTAGCTTCGATCGCGGATATTTCGTCGATCAGCTTAACGCTTTCGTCTCTCAGGCGCAGGCGCTCGTTTATATCGGGTGAGGAGAGCGACAGGCGGGAAGCGGCTTCGTCGAGAAGATCTATCGCCTTATCGGGAAGATAGCGGTCCGTGATATAACGTTCGCTCATTGTTACGGCATACGAAAGCACGCCTTCGGGAATGGTTATTCCGTGATATTCTTCGTAGTAATGCTTGATGCCGCGCAGTATTTCTATTGCTTCGGAAACGCTCGGCTCGGCTATGTTTACGGGCTGGAATCTGCGCTCCAGAGCGGAGTCACTTTCGATATGTTTTCTGTATTCGGTGAGCGTAGTAGCGCCGATGACCTGTACTTCTCCGCGCGACAGCGCCGGCTTCATTATATTTGCGGCGTTCATCGAGCCGCCTGCGTCTCCGCCGGCTCCGACGAGATTGTGCACCTCGTCTATTACAAGTATAATGTTGCCTGCCGCTTTGATCTCTCCGAGAAGCGCAAGCATTCGTGCCTCGAACTGTCCGCGGAACTGCGTGCCGGCAACGAGCGACGTCATGTCGAGCAGCATTACCTCGGAGGAGGCGAGCTTATACGGAACCTTGCCGTCTACGATGCGTTGCGCGAGAGCCTCTGCTATAGCGGTCTTGCCGACGCCGGGCTCGCCTATCAGGCATGGGTTGTTTTTCTGACGGCGGCAGAGTATCTGAATTATACGGTCGAGATCGCGTTCTCTGCCTACAACTCTGTCAAGCTCTCCGCGCTTTGCGCGATCGGTGAGATTGCGGCAGTATTGATTGAGCGCTTTTCTTTCCGGCGGCTTGGAGCCGTCCGCGCGCTTTTTACCGCTTTGCTTTTTATCGCCGCCACCCATGCTTTTTCTGAGAAGCTCTCCGAAATTGATGGTTGGAGTTTTTTCACTGTCTTTGGCGTCGGGCGAAGTCGGAGGCTCGGAAAATAGGGAAAGTCCGGATTCGTCGTTCATATCTCCGTTTTCGATAAGCTGTTCTACGTCGGAATTCATTCTTTCGATATCGTCGTCGGACAGCCCCATTTTCTGAATTATATCATTGACGGGCTTTATTCCAAGCTCGCGCGCGCAGTTGATGCAGATGCCCTCCTGCTTTGATTCTCCGTTCTCTACGCGAGTTATAAAAATTACAGCCAAGCGCTTGTGACAGCGCGAGCACATTATCGTATTCATATTTTTTGATCTTTCTCCGTGTATGGTAAAAATGTATTCATATCTTATTCAATGGCAAGGACTGACGTTATCATTCCGAGCAGATTGTATTTTGAAAACAGTCTCAGTATTATCGAGCCATCGATAATGTCGTCGCTGAACAGTGACGGCGAGATCGACGACAGCGCGCCGATCAGCTCGGTGAACAGAACGCTGAAGGTCCATACGATCACCAGTGCTGCGGCAATTCCGAATACGAAGCCGAGGATGCGGTTTGCCGTTTTTAATATCGGCAGGCGGAATATTATGTCGAGTATCCACGTGATCAGCGTGAGGGCGAGCATCGATCCAGCAAAGAGGATTACAAAAGAAACTACCGATGAGATGATGCTGGAAACGGGGGATGCGATCATGTCGGCGAGGCGCGTAACGACATCCTCTCCGCATGCTTCCGACGCTCCGGTGAAGGCGGAGATATCGGCGTTGTATCTGTCAAGGAGATCGCGGAATGCTTCGGGCATATCGCTGAGCATTTTTGCGAGATTGAAAGTGCCGTCCGCATTTTCGCTCGATATGGATTTGATCGTTTCGGCTATTGCGCCGGATATTCTTTTTAAGAAGAATTTTTGATTAAGGTAATCGGAAAGCGTGGGTGTAAAGGCATAAGCCACGAGAACGGACGCGATGGACGAGCCGAAGCTCATGACGGATTTTACAAATCCTCGCTTGTAGCTGGTAAATACGGTCAGTGCGAATATCAGTATCAGTACGGCGTCAAATAAAAAGCTCACGGCAAAAACCTCCCTTTCATACGATCAAGCGTCAGCTTTCGGCGCTACTGTCGGCAAAGCACATAAATATATTAAACGCGCTTGCCGCAATAACGCTGTTTTTGTACGGCATCAGCGATACGGCGTTTTCCGATGGCTGTTCGGTCAGCTCGCCGTTTCGCGTAAGCATATATATTTTATCCCGCGACGCATAGAAAATTCGCGTTAGATCATCGCTGAGCGCCGCGGCTGTGACCGCTTCGTTTATGCTGTGGCGAAGCAGCTGTTCGCCTTTTTCGGAAAACAGCACGGCAGTTGCCGTTTCTCCGAGAGAATCATTGCGAAGAACCAAAAGGACGCCGCTTTCCGAGGCGCATACTTTTGACAGCTCTCCGTCTTTGTAATCGAATCTGGATATCAGCTCGCCGCTTTGCGAATAGAATAGGAGAGCGGAGCTTCCGACTACGGCGAAGCCCCCGTCTTTCATCTCGCACACGTCAAGCGGGAATATATCCTTTTCGGTAATGACCGTCTCCGCCGAGCTTTCTCCGAGCTTGCATATCATGATCTCAGTTTCGGGACGTGACGAATCAAGATCGAGCGATACTATTATGAGCCGCGACGAGTCGTAGCTTATCGCGCAGTCTATGACGTATTTGTTCTTGTAATAGTTGGCGCGAAGCTTAAAGCTTGAATCGTACAGGCTGACCGCGAATTTGCTTTCAGATGATTTTGTGATCAACGCGTAGCTTCCGTCGGGAGCTACCGCCGCGCCCAAAAGCTCATGCTCGGTCGTTCCGGAATATACTTTCGACAGATTGGTGTAGAGAGAATATGAATTTTCTCCGATCGCATATGCGAGCAGGTATTTTTCGCCCGCGACCAATATCGGCGTCTCGTAATCGAGTGAATACGAGAATGCTTGTTTTCCGTTGCTTTTATACAGCGACAGCGCATTATTGGCGACGGTTATCAAGCTTCCCTTGAACAGCGTGCAGCTTTCAACGGTCTCGTCAAATG
>CAYXNQ010000112.1:0-4770 GCA_964466545.1 uncultured Lachnospiraceae bacterium
CCGACTCCGGGAGGGCCGAGGAAACAAATTATCTGATTTCCAAGCTCCGGATTAAGCTGCTTAACTGCCAAATATTCTATTATTCTGTCCTTAACTTTTTCAAGTCCGTCATGGTCCGCGTCGAGTATCTCTCTCGCCTTGGCGATATCGAGACGGTCTTTCGTTTTCTTCCCCCACGGGATCTCCAAAACAGCTTCGATATAATTTCTTAAGACGTTGGCGTCGGGAGAACCGGACGGAGTTTTCGAAAGGCGCTGATTTTCGCGATTCAGCTTTTCCGCGACCTCCGCCGGCAGCTTTGCCTCAGCGATCTTCGCGGAATACTCGTCAAAATCGTCCTCACCCGTAAGTCCAAGCTCGCTTTGGAGAGCCTTGAGCTGCTCGCGCAAATAATAGTCGCGCTGATTTTCGTCGATCTGTTCCTTTACGCGATTGTGAAGATCAAGTTCGGCGCGAAGAATATCCTCCTCGCCCTCGATAAGCGCGATCGTTGTTTCAAGACGCTTTATGGGGTCGTATATTTCAAGTACCTCTTGCTTATCAATAAATCTGACAAGCAGATTGGAGGCAAGAAAATCGGCAAGAAGTCCCGGATTGTTTACGGATTTTGCCGTATTAACGACCTCCGGACTTACTCCGGGTAGATATTTTCTGCATTTATCGGTCGCGGCGATCGCTTCCGCAAAAAGAGCTTCCGTGCGCACGCTTGCCGTTGACGAATCGACGATCAGAGTCTTTGCGAGAACGTCCGCAATGATAACGCCGTTTTCGTCGCGCCGCATATTCATCAAAGTCGCGCGGCAATTTCCTTCGGAAATTACTCTGATGATTCCGTCGGAGCTTCGTATGATCTGCTTTATCTTAGATACTACTCCGACCGAGTAAAGCTCGCTGATATCGGGTTCTTTTGTCGCAATATCCTTCTGCGCAACGAGAAAGACATACATATCTCTGCCGGACGCGAGATTAACCGCACCGACGGAAGCGTCGCGTTGCACCTCAAAGCTCAGCGGAATTGAGGGAAACGCGACCACATCGCGCATAGCGATCGCGGGAAGCGTCAGTTTTTCGATCTTTTCTATATAATGAGGCATAGGTTCGGGAATATAATCCTTTCATTTTGGATACAAGGCTTGTTCAAACAATTATCCATAATAATCTATTCTTGTTATTATAGCATACATTTTTACAAAAATCCATAGGCTTTGCAAAAAATCAAAAATATATTAACAAACGGTATAAACTTGGCGAAGAAATAATAAAAAAATAAGCCCCCGTCGGAGCTTGACGGGGGAAATTATTTTACGCCATTTTGTTGAGCTTAACTGTAAGCGCGCTCTTCTTATGCGCTGCGTTATTCTTATGAAGAATACCGCGGCTTGCAGCCTTATCGACATGCTTGACAGCTGCCTTGTAGCACTCAGCAGCCTCAGCCTTATTACCGGCTTCACAAGCGGCATTGAATTTCTTAAGCACCGTGCGGAGCTGATTCTTATACATCTTGTTCTTAAGCGTTTTTGTTGCGATGACCTTTACACGCTTTTTAGCACTTTTAATGTTCGGCATAATGACCCTCCTATTACAAAATATTTTATAGGCACTGCCAAACGGCTGAGAGGCACCGCTTAGGCAAATTTCAACTTCGTATATTATACCACAACAGCAGTAGTATTGCAAGAGCTCGGCGAAAACTTTTTTAATAATTTTTGCCCACCGCACGAAAAAAATTTATGCATTTTACCTTTTTCACGATCTTTTGCCGAGGCGCAAAAACACGCGCCCTATCGCCTTCGCGTCAAACGGCATCAGCGGATACAAATATCCGCGCCCCGAGACTACGGTCTTATTAGTCAGCATAAGCGCGATCTCCGCGACGATTCCGGCGATAAAGCCGTATACTCCGAAAAAGTATACCAATATCAGTGTAATCATGCGCATGAATTTTATCGCATAACCAAGCTCGTAATTCGACTGAGTAAAGCCGCCGATCGCGATGAACGCCATATAAAGTATAACGTCGGGACACAGCCATCCCACCTTCACCGCAAAATCTCCGAGTAAAAGTCCGCCTACCACAGATAAAGAATTTGACAGCGTATTCGGAGTATTCAGCGAGGCAAGCTTTAAGCCGTCAAGCATTATCTCCGTCATCAAAAGCTGAAGGATTATCGGTATCTTTCCCGGCTCGCTCGGTATCAAAAACAAAAGCGCATCCGGAAGCGATCCCGCGTTTTGCAACGCGAGATACCACAGCGGCGTTACAACGGCAGTCAGTATAAATATCAGCAGTCGCACCAGCCGCCTGTAGCTTCCGGCAATCGGCGGAAAATAAAAATCGTCGGCTTCCTGCAAAAAATCGAACACGCTCGTCGGAATTATCATCGCCTCCGGACTGTTATCCACAAATATTATCACCCCTCCTTCCTCAACTATCGCTGACGCCGCGTCGGGGCGCTCGGTCGTGCGTATTTTCGGAAACGGATTCCAGTGATTGCCGCGCACCAAAAGCTCCGTGAGGCTTTCATGCCCCAGAGAAAGTCCGTCCGCATTTATGTTCAACAGCTTTTCCGAAAGCTCATCTACCGTGCTTTGATCCGCCTTTCCCTCAAGGTAGAGCATCGCGACGTCCGTCATACTGTCGTTGCCGATACAAAAATGCTTAACGCTCAGCAATGTGGTCCGAATCCTGCGCCTAATGAGCGTAACATTTGAAAGCAGTGATTCAACAAATCCGTCGCGGCTGCCGCGCATTACCCTGTCGTTCTCCGGCTCGTCGATCGCCCGCGAAGGATAAGCTCTTGACTCTATCAACAGCGCGTTTTTTCCGAATCCGTCGCATAGCACTGCCGTGCGCCCTGACATAATGTAATATATGATCCGATCTACGCTGTCCGTCACCTCGACATCTATCGCGGGGGTATATTTTTCGGCGAATTCACGGCACGCCGAAGGTGTCCCGTTACCAAGCTCCTTCACACCTTCAAAATAGACGAGCAACTTTTGAAGCATTTCGGCCTTAACGAATCCGTCAATATAATAGAGCGAAAGCCGCTGTCCCGCAAATCTCATATCGCGGCGAACGATATCAAAGCTTGCGTCGCGGCGCAGAAGCTTGTCGATCAATCTAAGATTACTGTCAAGATCTTCCGCGAGAGTTAAAGAAAATTCGCGCATACTGCCTCCGAAAATTAACATTCTCATCAGGTAGTATGCGCCGAGATTAGCTATTTGATTCCGTTTCCGTTTTTGAAGAATTGATAATACGCACACGGGATCATTCCGTTATAAAGTCTGCGTATCTTATCCGGTCTTCTTCCGTAAATTTCGGGAAAATCGCCCCACGATGTCAGAATATATATCTGCCAATTATCGAGCGTTTTGAAATGCTTGCCCATGTCGGCATACAGCTTGCGAGTTTCTTCTGCAGTCAGTAGCCGCTCGCCATACGGCGGATTCGTAACAATCGTGCCGCGGGCGCCGCCGGTGCTTATCGTAAGCGCGTCCTGCTCAAATATCTCCACAGCGTCGCTTACTCCCGCCCTTTCAGCCGATTCTCTTGCTATCCTGACACATTCCGAATCTATATCTGACGCCCGTGCCTTAAAAGCGGTAAGCTTTTCTCCCGCCGTCGCTTCGGCGCGCGCATTATTCCAAAGCTCAGGCGCAAACGCCGGATAATTTTCGGCGGCAAACGCTCTGTTTTTTCCTGGAGCGATATTTTTCATCAGCATAGCCGCCTCGATCGCGATAGTGCCGGAGCCGCAAAACGGATCCCACAAAAGCACGTTTTCGCGCGGTCGCGCCAGCTTGACCATAGCGGCGGCAAGTGTTTCTCTCAAAGGCGCCGTGACGCGCTCAGGGCGGTAACCGCGTTTGTGGAGCGGTGCGCCCGAAAGATCTATCATGAGAGAAGCCGTATCCTTGAAAATGAAAAATTCGATCTTGTAGGTAAGCGCACTTTCGGGTAAGCGCTTCAGGCCGTAATGCTCGCCAAGACGGTCGCACATCGCCTTTTTGATGATCTTTTGACAATCCGGAATAGACGCAAGCGCGCTTTTTATGGAATGTCCGGAAACCGGAAATGCGTCGTCGCGTCCGATGATCTCCTCCCACGCGATAGCTTTTGTTCCGTCAAAAAGCTCGGTAAAGCTCGTCGCACCGAACGAGCCCATATTCAGATAAACGCGCTCCGCATAACGAAGAAAGATATTTGCTCTCGCGGCGGCAGCCTCGTCTCCGACAAATGTAATTCTGCCGTCCATAGTCTCGCATCTTTTATAGCCGAGAGCTTCTATTTCCTCTCCCAGCAGGCCTTCGAGACCGAAAAGGCAGGTTGCCGTATATTTTAACTCACTCATGTTTTTTTAATGTAAAGCTGAACTTGCACCAGCTTCCAAACTCACTTTCAACCCATATTTTTTCGTGATGCGCTTCGATGATGGTTTTGGAAATATACATTCCGAGACCGACGCCGGTCTTATCAAGTCCGCGACTCTTATCGCTCTTATAGAATCTATCGAAAACATACGGCAGATCGTCGCTCGATATCCCGACACCCTCGTTGTATACCGAAACGACCACGCGGTCATCCTTCGGATTAGTTCGATATTTGATAGAAATATTCAGCGCGCCGCCTTCTTTTGAAAACTTTATCGCGTTATCGGTAATATTATACAGTATTTGGTGGATCGCGTCCTTGTCCGCAAGCACGTTGATATTATCTTCGTCGGCGTCGAACGTAACCTGAAGCTGCTTTGCATCGATCTTTTG
>CAYXNQ010000113.1:0-2923 GCA_964466545.1 uncultured Lachnospiraceae bacterium
TTCAGGCTGTTTCCGGCTGGGAGAGAGGGATATCAATGCCCGATATATCCAAGCTCGGGGAGCTCGGCGATATTTTGGGCGCGTCGATAGACGAGATACTTTGTAAGAGTAATCCGGCTGTCAGCAAGATCGTAAATAATGAAAGCTTCGACGAGAGCATAACGAAAGAGGACATTGCGGAGGCGGCAAGCATATCAAAGCCGGAGACCGTTTCTGAGCTGATAAACTCGGAAAAAGTTGACCTCGACGGTATTACTGTTCTTCTGCCGTTCATGAGTGAGGAAGGCGTAGCGGCTCTTGCGGCGAGATATCAGCAAGAAGGCAAGAGGATAGTAGAATTTCTTCCGTTCATGGACGAGGATGATATCGACGAGCTTGTGAAGAACAGCGAAAAGCTCGATGGCGATATTTCGGAATATCTGCCGTTCATGAGCGAGGAGAGCGTGGCGGCTCTTGCGGCGAGATATCAGCAAGAAGGCAAGAGGATAGTAGAATTTCTTCCATTCATGGACGAGGACGATATAGACGAGCTTGTGAAGAACAGTGAAAAGCTCGACGGCGATATTTCGGAATATCTGCCGTTCATGAGTGAGGAAGGCGTGGCGGCTCTTGCGGCGAGATATCAGAGCGAGGACAAGAGGATAACGGAGTTTCTTCCGTTTATGGACGAGGACGATATTACCGAATGTATGAAAACGGCATATTCCAAGAGGGGTATAAAGGCTATCGCTGAATACTTGCCGTTTTTAGATAATAGTGCCGTTGACGATATTACTAAGGATATACTAAAAGATAAATAAAAATCAAAACAGGCGGTCGTGCTTGCACAAAACGTGCGTGCCGAATACCGCCTGTTATTTTGTTTGATTGAAAATACGGTGTTAAAGTCTTGATCCGCGGCTACGCGATATGTTGAGCGCACCGTCCGGCAGAGCCGCAAGATGATCGAGCGAGCGTCCCGTGCCGATCGCGACGCACGATACCGCTTTATCCGCGACCTTTGTTTTTATACCGGTGACGTTAGCGATAAGTCGGTCAAGTCCCCAAAGCAGGCTTCCGCCGCCGGTCATAATGATTCCGTTATAGAGTATATCTCCGATCAGCTCCGGAGGCGTTCGCTCTATCACGGAGCAGACCGCTTCGACTATTGCGGAGATAGGTTCCTCAAGCGCGTCCGGAATCTCGTGCGAGGTGATCCTTACGACCTTTGGAAGTCCTTGGACGAGACAGCGACCTTTAACGTCGATATATCGCGGCTCGTCACGTTGCCAAGCGCAACCGATCTTTATTTTGATCTCCTCGGCGGTCCTTTCTCCAATAAGCACGTTGTGCCTGCGCTTCACATACCGAATTATCGCTTCGTCGAATTTGTCTCCGGCGACCTTGATGGATTCGGATACAACGACTCCGCCGAGTGATATTACGGCGATATCAGTCGTACCGCCGCCGATATCTACGACCATGTGTCCTTCGGGGCGAGATATATCTATGCCGGCGCCTATTGCGGCGGCTACCGGTTCCTCTATCAAATATGTTTTTTGAGCGCCGGCGGCTGCTGCGGCGTCGAGAACGGCGCGTTCTTCGACTTCGGTTATTCCGCTGGGAACGCATATGATGATCCGCGGCTTAAAGAATACGGTTCCGCAGGCTTTCTTTATGAAGTACTGGATCATTCGCATGGTGACCTCGTACTGACTGATAACTCCGTCTCTCAGAGGTCTGATGGCGATTATATTGCCTGGAGTGCGCCCGAGCATTTGCTGAGCCTCTCTGCCTACTTTCAATATTCTGTCGGTATTTTTATCTATTGCAACAACGGACGGTTCCTTGAGGACTATCCCGCGTCCCTTGACGTATACGAGAACTGTGGCGGTGCCGAGATCTATTCCTATATCCTTGCCCATATTCTGAATATCCTTTCTTTAAGCTGTTTGCGCGTCTGTTTTTAAGGTTGCATTATATAGCGAAACCGCAAATGCGGTGAAAAATATACAATATCCCGCTTACATTATACTATATTTTTTTGCGGTTTGCAATAGCAATCGGCGGCGAACGGGAAATATATCGAAAATTTTATTTTTCGCAAAAAAATTAGGTAACTATTAAAAAATTGACAAATTTTCAAGATAATATATTATAAATGTTCAAAAAAAGCCTTGCCCGATATGCTATAATAACATGATTAATTGCCTCTATCGCTTTGCGGGTGGGGCACAATATCCGAACGGAGGACTTCTCAATTGATCGAAGTAAAAAATCTGACAAAAAAGTACGGCGCTTCGTATGCTGTAAAGAATATCAGCTTTACGATAGAGCCGGGACACATCTACGGATTTCTCGGACCGAACGGCGCGGGTAAATCCACGACGATGAATATTATAACCGGTTGCCTTGCTGCGACTTCCGGCGATGTTAAAATAAGCGGCCATGATATTTACGAGGACGCGGTTGCGGCTAAAAAATGCATAGGCTATCTTCCGGAGATACCGCCGGTATATGCAGATATGACTCCGATCGAATATCTGGAATTTGTTGCCGAAGCGAAGGGCGTTTCCTCGGACGAGCTTGAAAAAAAGGTAGACGACGTGATCGAGCTTACGGGACTTGGCGAAATGGCAAACCGTCTTATCAAAAATCTGTCAAAGGGCTATAAGCAGCGCGTAGGTATCGCGCAGGCTTTGCTCGGAGATCCCGAAATTATAATTCTCGACGAACCGACGGTCGGCCTTGACCCGCTTCAGATAATCGAGATACGCGATCTGATAAAGGAGCTTGGCAAGAAGCATACGGTCATTTTGTCGAGTCATATCCTCAGTGAGATCAAGGCTGTGTGCGATCGCGTTATCATAATATCTCGCGGACGCATAGTTGCGGATTCTACGCTTGACGAGCTTCAAAATATGTACGGCAAAACGAATCTCCT
>CAYXNQ010000113.1:3023-4740 GCA_964466545.1 uncultured Lachnospiraceae bacterium
TATGAGCCTATGTTTTCAAATGAGGAGGACGACGACTGATGTTTGCGATATATAAAAAGGAACTTAAAAATCTTTTTACCAATATGACCGCAACGATATTTGTCGGTTATTCTCTCTTAATAATCGGTCTGTATACGTTGATCGTCAATTTTATGACGTATTATCCGAATTATGAATATACAGTGCAAAGCGTGTCCTTACTGGTGCTTCTGGCTGTGCCGATATTGACTATGCGTTCGATCTCGGAGGAGCGGCACAATCGAACGGAGCAACTGCTCTATTCGCTTCCTGTCACGGTGCTTGATATAGTTTTTGCAAAATATCTGGCTATGTGTACGGTGCTGGTAATACCGGTAGTCGCAATGTCGGCGGCTCCGCTCATCCTCTCAATGTACGGAACGGTTAGCTTCGCGGCGTCTTATTCGTCGATCCTCGCATTTTTCCTGCTCGGAGCATCGTTCATCGCCATTGGTATGTTTATCTCGTCCCTTACCGAAAGCCAAGTCATTGCCGCCGTTATCACGCTTGGCGTGATAATCCTTTCGAGCCTTATGTCGAGCATAGCGTACCTTCTTCCCGCAGATACTCTGACGTCGCTTATCGGTTTTTTGGTGATCGCGTTCTTGATAGCCGTTTTGATGTATTTTATGACGAAAAACTTTACCGCTGCGGCGATCACTGCCGCTGTGCTGATCGTTCTTATAAGCTGTGCTTATCTTGCTAACGCAACGCTGTTTGAAGGCGCGCTCGCCAAGGTTTTCTCGGCTATGTCGGTCTTTGATCGCTTCAGCTCCTTCTCGAACGGTATATTCGATCTCACCGCAATAGTTTATTATACTTCTATAATTTCGATCTTCTTTTTCTTTACGGTTCAATCACTCGAAAAAAGGCGTTGGAGCTGATCGCGGAAAGGTAGCATAAGATGAACAATAACATAAAAAACTCTAAAGCAATACGCCTCGGCGTGATGAGCGTAAGTATGTCCGCGATCGTCGTTGCGGTCGTAATAGTTATCAATTTGATAGTCGGACAGCTTCCGTCGACCTTTACTAAGCTTGACACAAGCTCAAACGATATGTATTCCATAGGCGATATCAGCCGAGAGATAATCGGCGAAGTGGACAGCAAAATAACGATGTATCTTGTCGCCGAAACAGGACAGGAGGACACTATCCTGTTAGAGCTTATGAACCGTTATGCCGCGCTTAATTCCAATATCAAGGTAGAAACGGTCGACCCGATAGTTCGCCCGTCTTTCACATCTCAATATATAAGCTCGGACGAGGAGATATCCTCAAACAGCATAATCGTCGAGTCTGAAAAGCGCAGCACGGTGGTTGATTACAGCACGATATATATGTACGATACCGAGCTCGGCGAGCTGACATACGAAGAATACGTAATGTATTACCAATATTATCAGGGGCAGCTTGAGGGAACGCAGTGTTTCTACGGAGAGGTAAGGCTGACGGCGGCGATAGACTACGTGCAGACGGACAATCTTCCGAAGATATACACGCTGTCGAATCACGGAGAAGCGACTCTCGACAGCGGATACACCTCTTATTTCGATGACGAAAACTTCATTCTCGAAAGCCTTGAACTGCTCAAGACCGAGACTGTGCCCGACGATTGCGATCTTTTGATGATCAATACGCCGACTACCGATATTACGGCAGACGAAGCGACGATGCTTTCCGATTACCTTGACAGAGGC
>CAYXNQ010000114.1:0-4702 GCA_964466545.1 uncultured Lachnospiraceae bacterium
TAAGCTCCGGAGCTTCACCGGCTCTTACCGCCTCAAGCGCGGCGGGAACGGGAATCGTATACTGTCTCGCGTCAACAACGCCGTCAACGCGACGGATAGCGTCGGAATGACCCTGGCTTACTCCCTTTCCCCAAAATGTATAATCTTTGCCGTCAGGCAGGACAGCCGACGCATAAAGACGGTTAAGAGAGAACAAGCCGGGATCCCAGCCCGCCGAAATGACAGCAATCTTTTCTCCCTTACGCGCCGAAGCGTCCGTATTTGCAAAATGTTCCGGCACCTTCGCGTGAGTATCGAAGCTGTCGACAACGTTAAAATATTCGGCGAGAGCGGGAGTCTGTACGGGAAGGTCGCTGAGTGAGCCGCCGCAAACAATCATAACGTCGATAGCGCTTTGCATATTCAGCACATCAGAGGACGAATATATCGGCACGCCGTCCGTCAATATTTTGACAGACGCAGGATCTCTTCTCGTAAATATCGCGGCAAGCTCCATATCGCCGTTTTGTCTTATCGCAAGCTCGACTCCGCGTCCGAGATTGCCGTATCCGAAAATTCCGATTTTAATACTCATATTATCCTCCGATCAATTGTATTTTCTGAAACACGTGAAGATTTTAGCACATTTTTATCCGATATGCAATATATTTTTTTCGATTTGTTTTATATTTTTTATCTGTCCTCGCAATCTCCGAAAGCTGATTTTGAAAAAGAAAAAACGGCGCCGTATTGACGGCACCGATTCTTCCATTGATATTATAAATTTTGCAAACGCGACGGCAGTTTATGAGAAGAATACTACCATCAACTGAGTCGCTATGACTACGAGTATCAGCGCAATCGGATATGTAGCGGCGTAAGCTGCAACCACATTCTCCGTCTGCGCCACATTGATCAGCGCACCGAGCGCAGGGGTGGACGTCATGCCGCCGGTAAGTGCTCCGAGATTGTTGAGCAGAGGCAGACGCAAAACATATTTTGCAAACAGGAAACCGACGATCATCGGAATTGTGGACATGATAATTCCGTAGAGGAAATAGATCGGCTCGAACAGTTCGATGAATCGTGAACCGCCGGAAATGCCCGCGCAAGCCAAGAAAAGTATAAGGCCAAGCTCGCGGCAAAGCTGAAGCGTCTTTTCGGGCGGCATAATATTTATCTTGCCGATATGAGCGAAATGTCCGAACACAAGTCCGGCAAGGAGACAGCCGCCTGTTGTCGTGAGCGAGAAGTTGCCGATATTGATTCCTCCGACAACGACTCCGCACATTACCGCAAGCGAGAATGCCATAAATCCGTGCTGATCGACATCGATAAGCTTACCGGTGTATTCCTTACGCTTGCCCTCGTCCTCCGATATAAGAAGCTGGCGCTCCTTATCCATATCGGCATGAACGATCTTCGGAATTATCTGTATGAACAGAACCTTTCCGAGAACGCCGTACAAATACGCAATTCCGTGACCTGTCGCGACGATCGTATCAAGTCCGGCCGCAACCGTATCCTTAGCCGCAGAGAAGGACGGGGTGGACGTCAGCGCTCCCGAATAAAGTCCGACCATCATTGCCGTAACCTCGCTAACGGAAAGATCGCTGAATCTTCTTTCGATAAAAATACAAGCTATGCAGGACAGCGTTCCAATAGCAATTATGCATACGCCGAGAAGCACGTACGACTTAAAATGCTTCTTGATATTATTAATAAATGTAGGACCGGCAATAAAGCCGACAGACGTTACGAAAAACATAAGTCCTATGCTTTCGATGATCTTGAGAGCCTCGTTTACATAGCTCGAATCACCGATCTTGAGAGCCTCGCTGAGCGGATTATAGAACGCACAACCGAAAGCGAGCGCGATTATAAATACGCCGGCTGAGCCGAGAGATATTCCCTTGATTGATATCTTACCGAACAGATATCCTACGGCTATGACTGCAAACAGGCACAGCATCATAAAGGATACGCCGGTAGACGCCGAAAACGAAATCATTTTTGCCTCCTGAGTTAAATGGTCAAATTTTCACACAATATAGTATAGTATCACAAATCAAGGCAGAAGTCAACCGATTAGGCGAAACTTTATTTGCTTTTGCCGAAAACACTAAAATCTCATTCCCTCGATGAAATATTCGGCGAACACTTCGCTTTGCGCAAGCTCGACGAGTCGCGTGCCCCCCGCTATATCGCAAGCTGATCTGCGGCTGTCGCGATCAAAGAGCATACGTGCCGCACCTGCGAGCGCCGCGTTGCCTACAGTCGAAATCTCGGCAGTAAATTCACGCGGAATAAGCGATATCTTTCTTGCGTTTCGGACGTTTATTCCGTTTCCAAAGCCGCCGGCAATCAGGAGTCGCGGCGGTCCGTTCAACGCCGCGACTTTCGCCAATGTCAACATCCCACCGCAGATCGCACCCTTGGCAAGCTGTAGCATACGTATATCGTCCTGAGTCAAATATAATCCGCTGGCTATCTCAAACGGAGATTCCCGCAAAAAGCCGCTTTCGTCTAATATTCCAAGCTCAGCAAGGCACGCCGCTATATCCACGAGACCGCTCGCGCATATCCCGACATGCTCCGCGCCGCCGAGCGTATGCGCAATGATCTCATCGCCCTCTGTCGCTGCGCTGTCAATCGCGCCGTCTACGGCTCTCATTCCGCAAGATATGCCTACGCCTTCAAACGCAGGTCCGGCGGCAGCCGAAGCGACCGAAAGATTCTTTCCGTCCCACAGCGCCATCTCACTGTTAGTTCCGACATCGACAAGCATCGTCGGCATGCGCGCTTCCGTAATATTTTCCGAAACTATCGCCGCCACCGTATCCGCACCGACAAAAGCCGAGATACACGGCGGAATGTATATCCGCGCAAGCGGGGAAAGCGATCGCAGATCGAGCTCTGCGGATGTTACGGTTTCGCCGAAGCTTCTGTCAAGCGAAAACGGCGCTTTTGATATTGATATCGGAGACGTGCGCGTTAAAAGATACAGCATTATTGTATTTCCGACGATAACCGCATCCGAGATATCACTCGGTGAAATACCGGATTTTTCCGCAAGCTCCATAATAAGCTCATCTATCGCCGAGGTCGCGGCTTTCGCGATCGCTTCCCCTTCTCCGCCGAGCGCCGCTTCTATACGAGTGACAACATCTGCGCCGAATACGGCCTGCGGATTAACTGCGGCGGCAACGCCGCGTCGCTCTCCGTCAGGCGAATAGAGACGAGCGGCGATCGTGGTCGTGCCTACGTCGATAGCAACGCCGAAGCCGCGAAGCTTCGATGACACGGATATACTTTCCCGATACTCCGTAAGTATCCTATCTTCCGCTGACGGCACATCTACAAGGTCATATATTCTGCACGGGCCGAGCACCCGCGTCTCGCAGGCAAGTCTGACTCCGCGGCAAAGCTCCGAGTTTTCAACAAGCCGCCTCTCTGCTGAAGTGATCGGAGAAAGCTCACCGAAAGCAAGCACGCGGCATTTTCCGCATCTGCCGTGCCCTCCGCACTGTCTTTCAAGCCCGATATTTTCGGCAACGGCAGTGCCGACGCGCACGGTCAACGTTTTTCCTCTGAATGTCAGAGTTGTGTATTTGTCGGCATCGTTCATATCAATACTCCGAAAAATTTATACGGCAGAGGTCTCAAGCTCATTTGATCTTTCAAGCTTGCTGGGCGCGCACACTGTATACGAGGTAACTCCCGTTACCGTCTCACCGTCGATCTGAAGTGCAGTCGGTCTGTCAAATTCCACTGTTATGTTGTTTCCGGAAAAAATGCGCGCCAACTTTGTGTGCTTTACGTGCTCGCCCGTGAATATCGACGGAAATACGAGAAGCGTTTTCAGTTTTCCTGCCGAAAACAGCACAAGCGTAGATACCACACGCTCCGAGGCAAGTCTGTCTTGAGCCGGAGTCGGCATCATTCCGCCGCCGTAAAAGCGTCCGTTCATAGTCGGAGCGAGCCACACTTTTTTGAATCTATGCGATACGCCGTCCACGGTGACTGTAGCGTTAGTCGGCTTATAGTTAAACAAGAGTCCCTTTATCGCAATCGCCGTATAATTCACGGGCTTATTGCTTTTACCGCGCAGCTCATCGCCCACTTCACAGCAATATCCGTCGATACCGTAGCCGATACCGTTCAAAAACGAATACGTTTTGCCGTTTACGGTGACCGTCGGCAGAGATTTCAGATATTTGTCAATACGTATCGGGCAATCCTCCGTGCTCGCGCCGATATCATGCAAAAAATCGTTGCCGCTTCCGGCAGCGAAATAATATATCGGTCGCTCAGCGCAATAGCGCAAGCCGTCGTTGATGAATCTGTTGAGCGTGCCGTCGCCTCCGACGATTATTATCGCTTCGTCGGCTGACAGCTCGCCGAAAAATGCGCCGTAATCATCGATCTCGGTCATATTGTAAAAGGTCAGCTCGTCGTCGGAAAGCCGACGTCTGATATCAGCTTCCTTATTTGCGGCAGTATTATTACCCGCATTCGGATTATACAGTACAGTAAATTTCATACAGTGTCTCACAATATATTTTACTTTATATTAAAGTATAATACATATTTTGACAAATTTCAATGGACACCTTCGCGCATTTGTTCAAATTTTATACCTAAATAATACAAAAAGAACCGCACAAGTGATGAGGTGCCGTAACGAAGGTTTTGAAAACAAGTGGTAAAGACAGTCGGTACG
>CAYXNQ010000115.1:0-4680 GCA_964466545.1 uncultured Lachnospiraceae bacterium
GATTCCGTGTGCGCCTTTCTCTTTGCGGAAGCACGGAGAATAGCTTGTGAGCGTGTACGGCAGGGAAGCTTCGGGATTAATAGTGTCGATGAATTTTCCGATCATGGAATGTTCGCTTGTTCCTATAAGATACAGGTCCTCGCCCTCTATCTTATACATCATGGCGTCCATTTCGGCAAAGCTCATAACGCCTGTTACGACGTCGGAGCGGATCATAAACGGAGGAACGCAGTAGGTAAATCCGCGATCTATCATGAAATCACGCGCGTAGGAGAGAACTGCGGAGTGAAGTCTTGCGACGTCTCCCATCAGGTAATAGAAGCCGTTTCCGGCGACCTTGCGCGCGGAATCAAGATCAAGACCGCCGAGATTTTCAAGTATCTCCGCGTGATACGGTATCTCGAAATCCGGAACGAGTGGCTCGCCGTAGCGCTTTATTTCAACATTCTCCGAATCGTCCTTTCCGATCGGTACCGACGGATCTATGATATTCGGGATCGTCATCATGATCTTTCTGATCTTTTCTTCATATTCAGGCTCAAGCTTTTCAAGCTCGGCGAGGCGTTTTGCGCTATCTGCTACCTGACGCTTTACTTCTTCGGCCTCCTCGCGTTTGCCCTGAGCCATGAGAGCGCCGATCTGTTTGGAGAGCTTGTTCTTAGAAGCGCGAAGATCGCTGGCTTCGGTGATGATCTTGCGATTTTCGATATCGAGAGCTATCACCTCGTCAACAAGCGGGAGCTTAGCGTCCTGGAACTTGTTGCGGATGTTCTGCTTTACGATCTCCGGATTTTCTCGTACAAATTTTAAGTCTAACATTTTCGTATCTCCTGAAAAATAAAAATACCTCGCCGAAGCCTCGCTTCGACAAGGGTGCAACAAAAGCTACTACACGGTACCACCTTGAAGTTTTACTCAGCGACCCTTAACGCAGTCATGCGGCACAGCTTATCGCGTGCGGCTCAGGAGTGGATTTCGGCATCGGCTCGGCAACGCCTTTCACCTGTCGGCGATGTCTCTGGAACGCGACCCCATGCTTACTCTTTCCGTCACAGCTTTTAATTATCCGTTACGGACAGTATATCATTCCGAAGATATTTTGTCAAGGTGTTTTAGGAAAATATTATTGTGACAAATGAACGCGCTCTGCATAATCTGTTAGAGAAGACGAATGTTTTTCGCCTTTCAAACAGTCGTTTTAGGAGGAAGAAATATATGGCTGAAAACAGATCGTGCAATCCGCTGTGCACGTCTTCTGGCGGAGGGCGCGAGCTCGTATGTATTGATACATACAGAGTTCTCGATTCATGTCGCGATAAGGATTGCTTCGAGAATGTTCGTGTGTATCTTACTCATTTCGGACAGGAGATAATCGAAAGAGCTTCGGCTATACGCGCAAAATCCGCTAAGATAGCGTCGGCGAATATTGATATAGATCCACTGCCGTTCAACCGCGGCTTTTATCAGATCACAGTAAAGCTTTTCGTGAGGCTGACGTTTGAAGCGTGCGTTTCTCCCGGCAATATTCAGGAGATCGACGGAATTGCCGCGGTCGAAAAAAAGCTGGTGCTCTACGGAAGCGAGGGCAATGTAAGCATATATAAGAGTACGGCGTGCGACGGCGGCTTCTGCGGTGATTACAGCTCAGGATGCACTGCCGGAAATAATCTGCCCACAGCGGTCCTTGAGGTCGTAGATCCGGTCCTGCTTGATGTGAAGATAGTGGAAAGCTGCCGCCCGTGCTACAACTGCTGCTGCATCGGTGAGATACCCGACGGACTTTTGACATCGCTCGGCGGCGGACTGTCGGATGACGATAGTGCATACAAGCTGATCGTATCGCTCGGATTTTTCTCGGTCGTTAGGATAGAGCGACCGGCGCAGTATTTGGTCAACGCGAGCGAATATGCGGTTCCGGATAAGGTATGTCCGCAGCTTGAATCGGACGATCCGTGTAAGATATTCAAGAGTATGGAGTTTCCGAGCGCCGAGTTTTATCCGCCGTCGTATTCCTCTCGCGCGGAGCGTGACGTGGGAGTGGGAAAGTATTGCGGATGCGACAGAAGCGAAGGGCAAAGCTCCGTGCAGAAAAGCTCCGCGATAGCCGCAAAGCGCGGATAAACGGTGCCATATGCGAGACGTTCCTCCGCGCCACGTGTTTTGTGTCGGCGGGGGAGCGTTTTTCGCGCGTTTATGGCGCTAATCTTGCTATTGACAAATCATTTGAAAACATATAAAATATTGCTGTATATAAGCGGAGATATCTCGCTCGGCGCGAGCCCGCTGTAAATTGCGAAAACGGTACGGTGATGCAGTGTGAAATTGACAGGCGCGGAAATTCTAATAAGGACTTTGATAGAGCAGGGCGTGAGCAATGTGTTCGGGTATCCCGGAGGTCAGGTCGTGCATATATATGACGCGCTTTATCGTCATTCCGATGAGATACGTCATGTGCTGACGGCGCACGAGCAGGGGGCTGCGCACGCGGCTGACGGATATGCGCGTGCAAGCGGAAAGGTAGGCGTCGTTATTGCAACCTCCGGCCCGGGAGCAACGAATCTTGTGACGGGTATCGCCACGGCGATGCTTGATTCCGTTCCGATGATCGCGATAACGGGAAACGTGCCTTGCGATATGATCGGGCGAGACAGCTTTCAGGAGATTGACATAACGGGTATAACTTTGCCGATAACAAAGCATAATTATTTTGTAAATCACGTTGAAGAACTTGCTGATGTTATAAGAGAGGCTTTTGCAATTGCAAGCTCCGGACGTCCTGGTCCTGTTCTTATCGACATTCCTAAAGATGTGCAAGAAGCGGAAACAGAGTTTGTTCCTTCGACCCCGCAAGCGAAGATCGCGCTTTCGCGGATAGACGAATCCTTGCTGAATCACGCGGTCGAAATGATCAACGAATCCGATAGACCATATTTATTCATAGGCGGTGGCGCAACTGTGCTTGGGCTTGGCGAAAGCCTTACTAAGCTTGCCGAACGCATCGATGGATACGTCGGAAGTACGCTTATGGGGCTGTCTGCGCTCGCCACTTCATCTCCGCGATTCCTTGGAATGAACGGTATGCACGGGCATTACGCTTCTGTGGCGGCGATGAATCATGCCGATCTGGTAATTGCGGTCGGAGTTAGATTCAGTGACAGATCTACGGGAATTCGTGAGGAATTTTTGCCTGACGCAAAGATCATTCATCTTGACGCTGATTTTGCGGAGATAAATAAGAATATTAAAGTGGACCTCGGAATCGTCGGAGACGTAGGTGACGCGATCGCGAGAATATCGAAGCTTGTCAAGCCGAAGCGCCGCGTTGCATGGCAAAGCGTTGTGGACAAGCTGCGAAAGAAGGAAGCTGAAATATTAAGAGGGGCGAATGCCGCAAAGATCGGTGTTTCGCCGTATGATATATTTGATGTTATCAATAATGCAAACATAGGCGATTTTGTTTTTGCAACGGACGTCGGTCAGCATCAAATGTGGGCAGCTCAAAGCCTTAGGCTAACCGCACCGCGCAGGTTAATAACGAGCGGCGGGCTCGGTACGATGGGCTTTGGACTCGGCGCGGCTGTCGGCGCGTATCTTGCTACCGATAATATTCCGGTGCTGATTACCGGAGACGGAAGCTTCGGTATGAATTTGTGCGAGCTTGCTACCGCAGTCAGATATAACATTCCGCTCGTGATCGTTATATTCAATAACGGCGTGCTCGGCATGGTTCGGCAGTGGCAGACCGTTTATTTTGATTCACGCTATTCGCAAACGATTCTTGACAGAAAGACCGATTTTGTTAAGCTTGCCGAAGCTTTCGGAGCGCGCGGCTTCAGAGCCGAAAATATCGCGGATTTTGCCAACTGTTTCGCTGAAGCCGTTAAGCTTCATGCACCTGCGGTCATCGACGTTTCGGTGGATCCTGAGCTTACCGTACTCCCGGCGATACCGCCAAGCTATTTGACGGACGACATAACGATAGAAACCGAGGATAAGAGATAATATGGATAAATTTGTTATTGCCGTATATGTTGACAATAGATTCGGCGTGCTAAGCCGTGTAACAAGTATGTTTACACGAAGGGGATTTAATATTGATACGCTTACCGTAGGAGAAACGGAACGCCCCGAATATTCCCGTATAACGATATCAATGAGCGGCGACGGCTACGCGCGCGAGCAAATGCTCAATCAACTTCGCAAGCTCCATAACGTTAAGAAAGTTGCCGTGCTTGAGGATAACGCCGTAAAGCGCGAGCTTATGCTTCTTAAGGTAAGATATACATCCGACAGCAGAGCCGATATTCTTGCGGCGGTAGATGTGTACAGGGCTAAGGTGATCGACTACACGACGAACGAGATGTGTATAGAGGTCACGGGCGATCCGAGCAAAATCGACGCGTTTATTTCGCTCATGCGGTCCTTTGATATTGTTGAGATCTGCCGCACGGGTATAGTCGCGCTTCAACGCGGTAACATCAATCTGCTTGACTGTTGAATATCAAATTCAATAAAAACCGCTTCTTTCCTTGACAATCACTGCGTAATAATGTAAAATATATATAAGTATAAAGAAGGGTGGTTTTGTTATGTCTGTTCAAAAGAATGATATATCTGCCGAAAATGTTGATCTCGGCAGCGCTACTAATATTGAGGGAAAATATATAATGTATAAGGGCA
>CAYXNQ010000116.1:0-1734 GCA_964466545.1 uncultured Lachnospiraceae bacterium
AGCTCAAGGATAGCGGCAAGCAGCTCCGGAACTCCGCAAGCGTCGGAGCGGATGATCACCTTGCCAGCTTCACTTGCGATGCTCTCTCCGGGGAAATTACCGTCAGCAATAACGATCTCATCGCCGTGTCCCATCTTTGCAAGCGCGTAGATCAGTTCGGGTGAAATAAGAGGACTTACATTCTTCAGCATTTTTATTAATTCCTTTCAATATCAATATTTTCTTCTGCGATTCATTCCGCGCTTATCTCTGTCTCGCAGCACAGCCTGTACCACTATATAAACTATCGTCAGGACTATCGCGGTAACGATCATCGCCGAGAAAAATTTGCTTGTTGTAAACTCCTTTACCTGAAGGAGAAAATACAGAAAATCGCTCCGCGTAACGCTTGTCGTCGCGACGAGCGGCACGCTTCCGAGTATCTGATTATTATACATCACAGTGACCGAGCCGTACTGCGCTCCGGCTTTAACGGGAGCGGCAAGCTCGTCCTCTGTAGTATTATAGCTGAACGTGATCTCGCTTTCGAGATCCACATCGGACGGCATATAGACCACGATCGGCTCGGCGGGAACAAGAGTAACGTAATCCACGGTTGAGGAAAGCGTAACGGGAAGCTCGCATATGGTCTGCTTGTCCGAAAGCACAGTTCGATATGCATAAGAGTCAAACGCCCAATCGAACATTCTTATCCCGTTTTCGTAGCTGTACGTCTTTTCTTCATCCGCGCTCGCGCCCATAACGATAACAAGATATGTCAGATTTCCATCATCTGCCGTGCTTACGAGCGAGTATCCTCCCTGCGTGGTCGAGCCGGCGTTCATTCCCTGTGCGCCGCTGTAAAGATATCCTGTGCCGTAAAAAGAAGATATGAGACAGTTTCGGTTGCATATATTTCTGTACTGGCTCAGATTTGTCGCCTCCATAACGTACTTTGCCGTGGAGGTGATCTGCATATACAGCTCAAGCGTATACGCATACTTTGCAATAATAAACGTATCGCTGAGAGTTGTTACCATAGAATCGTTGTGCATACCCGTCGGATTGGTATAATGCGTTTTGTACGCGCCAAGCTCCAGCGCACGCTGATTCATAAGCTTTACGAAATCATCGACAGAGCCGGAAATATAATATGCCAGCACATATGCTGCGTCGTTCGCACAATTTGCGAGCAACGCATAGAGGAGATCCTCGACTTTAACGATCTCTCCGACCTTCAAGCCGATATTATTTCCGACAACATTTTTAAGCATTTCCGCCGTGACCGTCACGCGCTCGTCAAGCCGCGAGCCAAGGGCCTCCACGGCTATGATCCCCGTCATTATCTTGACTGTAGACGTAGGATAAAGGATCTCGTCGATATTGTATTCAAATATCGTCATATCGTTTTCAAAATTGTAAACGAGCGCAGATTTTGCATTCTCAACGATCGGATCCTCCAGCGCAGCGGCAGTAAACGGAAATATGCCGCACGCCGCAATCACCGCCGCAACAGCGAGCGTCAGCGATAATGATCTTTTTATAATACCCTTCATAAATTTACTGATCCGAAAAATATTTTTTTGTAATTTCTATATCCGCCTCGATCTGTCGCTTTAACGCGTCAAGCGAAGCAAATTTTCGTTCCTCGCGCAAAAATTTTTTGATCAAGATCTCGGCAGTCTCGCCGTAATAATCTCCGCTTACCGACAAAAGATTCGTTTCAATCGACACGCCGCTTCCGCTGACCGTCGG
>CAYXNQ010000116.1:1834-4562 GCA_964466545.1 uncultured Lachnospiraceae bacterium
TTGAAAAAGTCAACGCTCCGAGCCTGCCGCCGTTTTTAGCCGCCTCGTCAAGAAGCGCTTTATGGCCGAGATGCACGCCGTCAAATAATCCTACGGCTATATCGTCGCTCTGCAGCAGCTTTGCATCTTTTGTCAAACTGTCAATATAATAAACGTCCATTTCAAAAAGCGACGCTCCCTTTATAATACTTTAAGCGCAAACTCGCCGCACGCGCGGACGCAATATCCGCAAAGCACACATTTCTCGTGATCAACTCTTGCTCTGCCGTCCCGAACGGAGATCGCGTTTTGCCTGCACCTTTCGGCGCACGAGCCGCAACCGACGCAATAATCTTCAACATAAAGCCGTCGTTCGTGCGAATTTACCTCGCCCTCTATCCCATCTGGGAAACAGCCTCTTTCAAAATACGCAATATCCGCGTCGACCTCAGCCCTGCTCTGCATACCTACTGCAACAGATGAGACAAACGGAGCGCCGAGCGCATAATCAAACGCCTTATCCGCCTCACGCCAGAGATGCCCGCCGCCGAGCGCTTTCATCGCGAATATTCCAATGCCGAGCTTTGCGGCGTCGCTGCACGCGGAATACATAGCCTTCGCATCTCCGCCGGAAACGCCGATGCCGTCGCGATTGAATAGCGGAAAAAGAACGTCAAGCTTTATTTCCTCGTTCATCGCCTCGATCGCGTCTCTCACAAGCGGAACGCAGTGCGTGGAAGCGCCTACCGCTCCGATCATACCCTTTTCTCTGCACTCGAAAAAATACTCAAGCGCCTCGCGATGCCCCCTGAGCGTATATATGCTCTCCTGCTCGTGAAGCATAAACAGATCAATATAATCTCGATCAAGCCGGCGTCTCGCTTCCTCAAGCGCAGCCTCGGCCGTCGTCCTGTCATATGCATAGCTTTTGGTGGAGATCACGATATCGTCGTATTTGCGCGATCTCGCTATCGCGTCCTTTATTATTTCATAGTTGTCATAATACTGCGCCGTATCAACAAAGTTGACTCCGCGTTCAAAGGCATACGCCATAACGTCGATCGCTTCGTCGGTCGGGATCGGCCTTTGAAGCTGGCTTAACGCGAGAGACCCGAAGCAAAGTCGCGATACGGGCTTTATCTTATCCGATAGCCTGCAAAATTGCATTATTGCTGCTTCAGATAATAGCGAAGCATTGCGCCGAGAAGCTCATACCTGTCGATACGAGCAAGCAACGCACGCGCATTTTTATAATTCGTTATATATGTCGGATCTTCCGAAAGAATGTATCCTACTATTTGGTCTACAGGATTGTAGCCCTTTTCGCTGAGAGCGTCGTAAACAGCTTCCAAGGTCTCGCGTATCCTGTCATCGCTGTCGTGAATGGAGAAAGTCTGAGTCATGTCGCTTGACATAACGTTTTTTTCGATCGCATCCTGCATTATAATTTACCTGCCCTTTCCCTGCTCTGTGACAAGCCGAAATTGCTCAAGAAAACAACCCGATAACGCGCTTGATGAGCGAGATGGCCGTAGAGATCAGCGCAAGCGCGGCGATCGCCGCAATTACATCCGCCAGCAGCGTTTCGTTATCCCAATCCGCGTTAACAGTGCATACGGGAGTACGCGGCTCTCCCTTTCTCGTAAGCGTCACCTTACCGCTTCCGCTCCATATAAGCGAAAGTCTTGAATCCTCCGAGCGAAAGCTCTTTATCTTTTCCCAAAGCTTCGCAATCTTACATTTCTTATTTTCTTCCATAGATCATCACGCGCCTTTCCGAAAGCTCAAGCCGCAACGCAAATATAACGCCCGGCAAATATCATACTGTAAGTATATCAAATCGTCCGCAAAATATCAATATGCCGAGCAAAAAATTTAATATTTGTACATCTTATTAAAATATACTATTACATATTGAAAATCCGGCCTGATTGTGATAAAATATATATTGGTATATTATCAAATAGCGAGCTGTCAAAGACGGAATTTGCCGCCGCGCCCCCGTTTGTTAACAATTTACCTATTGCAATAATAGCTCTGTTGATATAAAATTACTTTATGAAAATTAAATTTCACAGGAGCACATCATGCTGTCTGCTTTCAAGAATTTCGGAATTACGTTTTTAATATCCGGTATCATTTTTGCCCTTATCGGATTTTCGGTAACAACTCTCGTAAATAACACAATGGAGGGAATAATCGACGGAGAGAAGGATAAGCTTAACAATATCATCGGTCAAGCTACAGGCACATCCTCTGTAGGCTCGTCGACCACCGATCCCGGTCAGACCACTCCGCCGGAAGATCTGCCGGAGGGTGAATCCTTTTCCCTTCTTTTAGCAGTCACCGATTACGATCCGGAGCTTCATAAGGATTACCTTCCAACAAAAGACGAGCTTGCCGGCATAACCGCCGAGGATAAAAACGGCATACTTTCAAAAAGCTATCGCACCGTAAACGCTTCAAGCATCGTACTCATCCGAGGCGATCGCGAACGCGGAGAATATACATACACACCGATCTCGTCGCAAACGGAAATATACGCCTCCTGCGGCAATATAACCATAGGCGAGGCTTACGGCTATTACGGCGAGGAATTTATAGTCAATTCCGTCTGGTCGCTCACCGGCATCAAGCCCGAATATTACGTGTTTCTCAATGTGACCGAGCTTGAACAGATCGTCGAACAGCTTCCGAACGTATCGTACAGCATTCCGGTCAATATATATTTTAACGGCGCGGATTACGG
>CAYXNQ010000117.1:0-4511 GCA_964466545.1 uncultured Lachnospiraceae bacterium
AAAACGTCGCAGAGCGGCGGGAAATGTTAAAGATGAAAGCAATCTCAAAAAAGAAAAAGAAGATCATTTTGATCGTTGCCCTCGCGCTCACCGCGATATTCGCAGCGCTTAGCTATATTTTGATATGGCAACCCGAGCTTTTCGCGGAAAAGAAGAAGGGACCGTCGAATATGTATTCCGACGATCTCATCAGCTATCTGTTTTACCCCGCGGACTACGAGCTTGACGTTACCACGGTGCCGGAATATATGGAAAAAGACCGGTACATTCATTATATAAACGGCGGAGAGAACGTCGCGATCACCGACGAAAACTACAATTCCTACGGTTCGGTCATACGCTTCTTCCGACAATACTTCAATACGATTATCAAGGGAGATTACGAGACCTACAACAAAAAGTATTTCACGGACAGGTATTATACGTTTTACGAGCCGTATTACTCCTTCGCTCCGCAAATGCTGTACGATATAAAGGTAGAGCTTCTCTCAAGCACCAAGCAAGACGACGGCAGTATACGTCACGCATACGACGTCAGCTATAAGATATACAAAAACAACGGTACATTCCGTAACGATATAGACAGCGACGCGGAAAAGGTGCTTTATTACGAAATAATCGAAAGCGGCTTCAGCGTCAAGATCGACTACATTACATATTACAAAAAGAAGTGACTCGATTAAAGCGGTACATAAATGGTAAGATCGGAGGCCAATCGATTGAGGTTTGCACTGGTCGATTTTCTGCCGCTCATATGGGGACTCATCATATCACTTTGTGCTCTTGGCGAAGCTTTATCGCTTTACGCAGGCGGACGCCTTGCTTTTCATGCGGCTGTCGCATTTGCGGTATCGCTTTCCGGTGTGCCGCCGCGAACACAAGTTCTGTTGTTTTTCTCTTTCGCAAGCTTATCTTTGATAATAAGAAAGCTGCGCATTATCAAATACAAACCGAAAAATCACAAAAGAAAGGCTCGCGGACAAATCCCGCGACGGTAATCGACAATGCTTAAAGTTGCTGTAGTTCTCGGAAGTGACAGCGATCTTCCCGCAATGAAGCCCTGCTTTGACAATCTCGCCAAATTCGGCGTTCCCTACGAGGTCCGCATAATCAGCGCGCACCGCACGCCGAATCAGGCGCACGCTCTTTCGGAAAACGCGCGCAAGGACGGCTTCGGAGTAATTATTGCGGCAGCCGGCAAAGCCGCTCATCTCGCGGGAGTTCTCGCCGCCTCCACCACGCTTCCCGTGATCGGAGTTCCGGTGAAATCGTCTACGCTCGACGGCCTTGACGCGCTTCTGTCAACAGTTCAGATGCCGTCTGGTATTCCCGTCGCGACCGTAGCAATAGACGGCGCGGCAAACGCTGCGATACTCGCGTGCCGTATCCTCTCCGTTTCCGATGCGTCTCTTGCAGAAAAGCTCGACAGCTACAAGAGCGATATGGAAAAGGCAGTACTCGCAAAAGACGAGGCTGTCAGAGCCGAATATTCAAACCTCTAACGACCGGAGGAAACGCTTATGAAGATAGCTGTACTCGTATCCGGCGGCGGAACGAATCTCGGCGCGCTGATACGTGCAAAAAACGAAGGTAGGCTTCCCTCAGGCGAGCTTTCGCTCGTGATATCGAGCAAATCCGACGCGTACGCGCTGACTCGCGCAAGCGAGGCGGGGATCCCGTCTGTCGTAATGTCCCCGAAAAGCTATGCCGATCGTCGCGAATATTCGCTCGCGCTTGCCGATACGCTCGTAAAGTCCGGCGCGGAGCTTATAATACTCGCTGGATTTATGTGCGTGCTTGACGGGGTATTCTTCGAGCATTTTGAAAATCGCGTGATAAACGTTCATCCGTCGCTCATTCCCGCCTTCTGCGGAAACGGATTTTACGGTCTTATCCCGCACAAGGCAGCGCTCGCGCGAGGAGTTAAGCTGACCGGCGCAACGGTGCATTTCGTAAATCGCGAGACCGACGGAGGCCCGATAATAATTCAAAAAGCGGTCTCGGTACGGGACGACGACACGCCGGAAACGCTTCAAAAGCGCGTAATGGAAGAAGCGGAATGGAATATTCTTCCCGAAGCTGCGGAGCTGTTTTGCTCCGGCAGGCTTGAGATCGTCGAAAATAAAGTCATTATACACTGACAAGCGCAAAGCGATCAAATAACAATTCAGTAATTTTTCAATATCGAAAGGTGATCAATACAATGGAACTTACATCTGTACGCGAGCTTTTCAAGGCTCCGTCCGATTTTTCGGGAAAGACAGTCTCCGTCGGCGGTTGGGTACGCTCTATTCGTGCGTCTAAATCCTTCGGTTTTATCGTCCTGTCCGACGGCTCGTATTTTCAAACGCTCCAGATAGTCTACGGTGAAAACATCGAAGGCTTCGCCGAAATATCCAAGCTGAACGTCGGCGCGGCAGTGATCTGCCGAGGCGAGATCGTTCTTACGCCGGAAGCAAAACAGTCTTTTGAAATGCAAGCGGTATCTGTCGAAGTCGAAGGCGCCTCCACTCCGGATTATCCGCTTCAGAAGAAGCGCCACACGCTTGAATATCTGCGCACCATAACTCACTTGCGTCCGCGCACTAATATCTTTCAAGCCGTATTTCGCATAAGATCGCTTGCCGCATACGCGATCCACAGCTTCTTCCAGGAACGCGGATTCGTATACGTGCACACCCCTCTCATTACCGCAAGCGACTGCGAAGGCGCGGGCGAAATGTTCCGCGTCACGACGCTCGACCCGAATAACATACCGAAAAACGAAGACGGAAGCGTAGATTATTCGCAGGATTTCTTCGGCAAGCCCGCAAATCTCACCGTCAGCGGTCAGCTCAACGGAGAGACGTTCGCAATGGCGTTCAGAAATATATATACCTTCGGTCCTACCTTCCGCGCGGAGAATTCCAACACAACACGCCACGCCGCAGAGTTTTGGATGATCGAACCGGAAATGGCGTTCGCCGATCTGAACGACAATATGCGCGTAGCAGAGGATATGCTGAAATACGTTTTCACATACGTCATGGAAAACGCAATGCCGGAACTTGAATTTTTGAACCAGTTCGTTGATAAAGGCTTGCTTGAAAGACTCAATTCCGTCGTTTCCTCAGATTTCGCACACGTAACGTATACCGAAGCTGTGGAGATCCTCGAAAAGCACAACGATCAGTTTGATTACAAGGTATTCTGGGGTTGCGATCTCCAGACCGAGCACGAAAGATTTCTCACTGAGGAGATCTATCGCCGTCCCGTATTCGTTACCGATTATCCCAAGGAGATCAAGGCGTTCTACATGAAGCAGAATCCCGACGGCAAAACAGTCGCCGCAATGGATTGCCTCGTTCCCGGAATCGGCGAGATCATCGGCGGAAGCCAGCGCGAGGACGACCTCGACAAGCTTACCGCGCGTATGGACGAGCTTGGTCTCGACCGTGAAGCATACGGCTTCTATCTCGATCTGCGCAAATACGGCTCAGCGCGTCACTCCGGCTTCGGTCTCGGCTTTGAGCGCTGCGTTATGTATCTGACCGGAATCGGCAATATTCGCGATTCTATTCCCTTTCCGCGCACAGTCAACAATTGTGAGCTTTGAGAGGTGCGGCGCAAATGAAGCTCTTGATCGCCTCAGATATCCACGGCTCACTCAAATACGCAAAAGCTCTCGCAAAGGCGTGCGAGAACTCCTCTTTCGACGCGCTCGTGCTTCTCGGAGATCTTCTGTATCACGGCCCGCGTAACGCCTTGCCCGAAGAATACGCGCCCGCCGAGGTCGCGGCTCTGCTCAATTCGATCGCTTTAAGAAAGATAGCGGTCCGCGGAAACTGCGACAGCGAAGTAGATCAAATGCTGCTTGATTTTCCGATGCTCTCCGATTACGCCGTGATATTCGACGGCTCTCGTGCGCTCTACTGCACTCACGGACACGGAAAATCACCGGACGCTCCGCCTGAGCTTAACGAAGGAGACGTTTTGCTCACAGGTCACACTCATATTCCGACAAATGAAAAGCGCGGAAGCTTTCTCGCAGTCAATCCCGGCTCCGTATCAATACCGAAAGCAGGCAGCAGACACGGCGCACTTATTTACGAGGGCGGAAGCTTCGCTCCCCTGTACTTCGACTGATACGGAAGCTGCGTCACATAACATTACGGGAGGTCAACCGTCATGAAAAAATTGTCTTTAATTCTCGCACTCGCCTTGCTCGCGACCTTTTCGGGCTGTGCAAATCCCGATCATCATGTTGGAATCGCTTTACCGGACGACCGTCCGCCGGAAACGTCTGCTTCTGAAAGCGGCGACAGCTCTGCAGCCAAGACTCCCGACGCATACGTAAGCTGGAGCGACAATTCTCTCTGCGCGATACGTTATCTCGGATATGATTACGGCGCAAAGTCCCCGAAAGAGCTTGAAGAATGGGCAACTTTGACGGAAGAATATCCGTTCCTTGACGAGCTTGCGGAAAATTATTATGCAAACATCGGCGGCGGAGAATTTTACCTGATAATCCC
>CAYXNQ010000118.1:0-4500 GCA_964466545.1 uncultured Lachnospiraceae bacterium
ATGAATATCTATCGCGTCGTTACGGGCGAAGCTCTCGGAACGCTTATAACGGCTGAATAATCAATCTAATTTTTACAAATCGAAAGGTGCTATTGAAATGAAGCTTGACACTAAGGTTTACGAAGAAAAAATGAAGAAGACCGTCGCGGTCTATGTTGAATCGCTCTCCTCAATCAGAGTAGGCAGAGCAAGCGCTGCTGTTCTCTCCAAGGTCCTTGTCCCTTATTACGGCGTTGATACGCCTATTGCCGAAATGGCTCAGGTCAAGACAGCAGACGCACGCACGCTCGTTATTTCTCCGTGGGACGCAACTACGCTCAAGGCAATCGAAAAAGCGATCCTCGCTTCCGATATTGGTATCACTCCGATCAATGACGGCAAGACCATTCGCCTCACATTCCCGGCGCTGACAGAGGAAAGACGTCGCGAGCTGAAGAAGCAGACTGCAAAGATGGGCGAGGAGGCTAAGGTCGCGCTTCGCAATATCAGAAGAGAAGCAAACGATGTCATCAAGGACATGAAGAAGAAGAGCGAGATGAACGAGGACGAGCAGAAGGCGTCTGAAAAGACAACTCAGGATCTGACGGATAAGTACATCAAGCAGATCGACGAGATCACGGCTAAAAAAGACGTCGAGATCATGGAGATCTGACGTTATAATGCGTCTGTTCGGCAATTATAAAAAAAACAGGCTCGAAAGCTGTGCGCAGCTTGTCACAAAATGTAATATCAAGCATATTGCGTTCATAATGGACGGCAACGGCAGGTGGGCTACGAAAAGATCGCTTCCGCGCGAAGCGGGGCATCGCGTCGGCATTGAGACCTTCAAGAAGGTCATCGAGCTTTGCGAAAAGCTCGGCGTGAACACGGTCACTGTTTACGCGTTTTCCACGGAAAATTGGAAGCGCCCGGAAAAAGAGATCGGCGCGCTTATGGGATTGCTTGAGAAATATGTAAAGCAGGCAGAGGACGAGGCGTCCGACAAAAAGATCAGATATGTGTTCCTTGGTGATAAATCCGCTCTTGATCCGCGCCTTGCCGAGATGTGCGCTAAGCTGGAAGATATTACAAAGGACAACGTAAGCACGATAAATATTGCGCTGAATTACGGCGGCAGAGCGGAGATCGTTCATGCGGTCAATCTTCTTATCGAATCCGGCGCGACGTCTGTTACGGAAGCAGATATTTCCTCGCGCCTTTATACCGCACATTCGCCTGAGCCGGATCTGATAATACGTACCGGCGCGGAGGTGCGACTTTCAAACTTCCTGATGTGGCAATCGGCGTATTCGGAGCTGTATTTTTCCGATGTGTTGTGGCCGGATTTTAACGAATCTGAGCTTGAAAAGGCAATAATCGCATTTTCAAAGCGTAAGCGTCGTTACGGCGGACTTGATAAAAAATAAGCGGAGCGGAAGGGATTACTTGTGTTAACACGAACTATAACTACGGTGGTAATTATCGCCGTGATGTTGCCGATATTGTTTTTTTCGGATACATGGATATTTCCGATCTTTGTGGCGGCCTGCGCTGTGGGCGGAGTCCACGAGATGCTCGGCTGCATCGGAATGAGAAAAAAATACTTCGCTTCCGTTCCGATCTACATAGCGGCAGCGGCATTTCCGCTAACAGTGCGACTCTTTGTCAATCAGGCGATCTGCCTGATAACCATGGCGTCCGTTATGTTTTTGTTGCTTATTTATATGCTCTCGCTGTCGGTTTTCTCCCGCGATAAGATCACGATAGATTCCGTGGCGGTAACATTTTCTACAAGCGCGTACATAATCGTTTCGTTTACGTGTATGATCCTGCTTCGCGACGCCCCGAACGGCATATTTTTGCTTATCGCGGCGCTCGGCGGCCCGTGGGCGAGTGATGTGCTTGCGTATCTGTCGGGAAGATTTTTCGGAAAGCATAAGCTGATTCCGGAGATATCACCGAAGAAGACGGTCGAAGGCGCCGTCGGTGCGGTAATCGGTACCGGAATAGTGTTCTTTATTTACGGGTATCTTGTAAATCATTTTACAAACGGCGTTGCTTCGCGGTATCATTGGATGCTCATTGCCGGGCTTATCGTGTCGGTCGTATCTCAGATCGGCGACTTGATCTTTTCGGCGATCAAAAGAAACTATAACATCAAGGATTACGGCAAGCTTTTGCCCGGTCACGGCGGAATACTCGATAGATTTGATTCGGTATTAGCGGTAGTTCCGCTCCTTTTGATGCTGTATGCGATACCTTATATTTTTGAGATGTTTGTTTGACAGCAAAGCCTGAGGAAATCAAATGAATTACGAAGTAAAAACGATCAGCGTGCTTGGAAGTACGGGGTGCGTCGGAAAACAGGCTATTGAAGTTTCGCTCGAAATGGGACTTTCATTCCGACTTCTTGCGGCGGCAAACAGCGTTGACGCGCTTGCAGAGCAGGCAATCGCTTTGAAGCCCGAATGTTGTTGTATAATTAACGAAAAATATTACGGCGAGCTGAAAGAACGGCTCGCCGGCAATAATATTACCGTGATCGCGGGAGAAAAACAGCTTGTTGAGTATCTTGCCTCAAATCCTGCCGATATCACTGTTCAGTCTATCGCGGGGCTTGCGGCGCTTCCGTCTACGATGGCGGCGGCGGCGAGCGGAACAAGGCTGGCTATGGCTAACAAAGAGGCGATAATATCCGCCGGAGCGCTAATAAACGAAGCTATGCGAGCTTCCGGCGCACAGCTGATCCCGGTAGACAGCGAGCACAGTGCTATATTCCAGTGCCTCGACGGGCATAAAGAAAATGTTGAGCGGCTTTTGCTGACCGCATCGGGCGGTCCGTTCTTCGGAAAACGCATTGACGAGCTTGAAAGCGTTACTCCCGCGCAAGCACTCGCGCATCCTACATGGAAAATGGGACCGAAGATCACTGTGGATTCGGCAACGATGATGAATAAGGGCTTTGAGATAATTGAGGCCGCAAGGCTGTTTAATGTGAAAAGCTCGCAGATAGAAGTCGTTATTCATCGCGAAAGTATAATACATTCGATGGTTGAATATACTGATAAAGTCGTTATGGCTCAGCTCGGACTGCCGGATATGCGCGACTGCGTTCGCTATGCTATATCATATCCGAGCAGAAGTGTGAAGGGTGGAGAACGGCTTGATCTTGCCAAGCTCGGCAAGCTTACGTTCTTTTCACCGGACGAGGAAAACTTTCCGCTTCTTAGATCGGCGCGAGCTGCACTTGAGACTGACGGAGCGGCGCCTACCGCGCTTATAGCTGCGGATGAGGCGGCGGTCGAGGCATTTCTCGGCGGAAAGATCGGTTTTTGCGATATTTATCGCGTGGTAGACGAAACAATGAGCCGTTACTGCGGCGGAAAGATCGAGTCGCTCGACGACGCTATCGGATATTCGGAAGAGTACAGAGCGTTAGCGCGCCGCATTATTGACGGATCTATCGAAAGGCGGAACACAAAATAGTAGCTGTATATATTCTGATCGCCGTGTTAGTGTTTGGTATGCTCATCTTTATCCATGAGCTTGGGCATTATACGACGGCTCGCATCTTTAATGTGTCGATCACGGAATTTGCGATCGGCATGGGCCCTAAGCTTTTTTCTAAGAAATCAAATAAGACCGGCATTGCGTATTCGCTCCGTGCGCTTCCGTTCGGAGGCTTTGTCAGCATGGTCGGAGAAGACGAGACGTCGGACGATCCCAATGCGCTCGGAAACAAACCGGTTTGGCAGAGAATAATAATTGTATGCGCCGGCGCAGCGATGAATCTGATATGCGGCTTTGTTATTATGACAGTGCTTGTCGCAACAAGCGCGTCGCTCGTTTCCAATGTGATCGGACTTGTACCCGAAGGCTCTGTTGCAGAGCGCGGCGGACTTCAGGTAGGAGACAGGATCGTTAAGGTAGACGGCGTATCCGTAAGCACCGGCAACGAGCTTGTTTACGAGATCATGTGGCGCGGAACAAAGCCGATAGATCTTGTTGTGGAACGCGACGGCGAGCGCATCGTTCTCGCGGATTTCGATTTTGCTACAGCCGAGGAGGAAGGCGTAGTATTCGGAGATATAGATTTTAAGGTGATGACGGAGCAGAAAACATTCGTTAATGTCGCCAAGCATGCTTTTTACAGATCTAAAATGACTGTGAAAATGGTTTGGGATTCACTTATCGGATTAGTCACCGGAAGGGTGGGACTCCAGCAGGTCTCAGGTCCCGTGGGTGTGACTGAGGCTCTCGTAAGCGCCGCTCAGCAGAGCGTTGCGGATTTTGTTTATCTTGCGGCGGTCATAAGCATCAATCTCGGAGTAATGAATCTGCTTCCTCTACCGGCGCTTGACGGCGGCAGACTGGTATTTTTGATCTTAGAGGCGATCAGGCGTAAGCCGGTGAAGCAGGAGCTTGAGGGTTATGTTCATTTCGCCGGAATCGTAGTTTTGATGGCTTTTATGGTCGTTATCATATTAAAGGACGTAATATCGTTATTCGGATAAGCTAATG
>CAYXNQ010000119.1:0-4498 GCA_964466545.1 uncultured Lachnospiraceae bacterium
TCGCAATGCAAAATTCGCTCGGAAATATCGCGTCCGGAATACTTATCGCAACGTCTGAAACATTTGCGGAAAATGATTTCGTGGATATAGGCGGACAGGCGGGAACTGTAAAGGATATTACGATATTTCATACCGTTCTTCAAACAGGCGACGGAAAGATCATCACGATACCCAATTCAAGCGTAACATCGTCTGCCGTAGTAAATTACAGCAGAATGGAGAACCGCCGCGTCGATCTCATGTTCAGTGCCGCATACGGCTCCGATATAGATCGCGTGAAGGAGATAATCCTCGCTGTGTGCCAGGGACATGAGCTTATCCTCGACGATCCCGCGCCGTTCGTTCGCCTTAGCGAGCACGGTGCAAGCTCTCTCAATTTTGTTTGCAGAGCTTGGTGCAGAAACAGCGATTATTGGACGGTCTATTACGATCTTCTTGAGGAAGTATACAAAGCGTTCGCGCTTGCCGGAATAGAGATTCCTTATCAGCAGATCGATCTGCGCATGAGATCCTCCGTCGATGTCAGTGCGAAAAGCTCGGATTGAGTGAAATTTTAACTGTTGAATCAATTAATGTCGGCACGGCGTTTCCTTTTCGGGAATGACCGTGCCCGATTTTTTTGCAGATTCATGGTAGGGAGAGCGCGGTATATAAAATGTTGTTCCGACGCAGTTCAACCGTTGAACATTATTATACCCCGTGTTAAGCGTGTTATCAATAGGAAAATCGAAAAAATGTAAAAAAGCTTGTTAAAAATCGCTTGACAAGCATTATAAGGCTGTGATATAATATAGCTTGCCGCGTGATGTCTCGGTATAAATGTCGGATCTTCCGGCAACCGAAATCAGCGAGTCGTAAATGAAAGTGAGGTGCTTTTCGTGTTTGCAGTTATCGAAACCGGCGGAAAGCAGTACAAGGTTAACGAAGGAGACGTAATCTTCGTTGAAAAGCTCGAATGTGCTGAAGGAGAAACGATCGAATTTGATCGCGTGCTTCTCGTATCCGACAATGACGGAATCAAGGTAGGCGCTCCCGTTATCGACGGAGCAAAGGTCAGCGCAAGCGTTGTCAAGAACGGCAAGGCTAAGAAGATATATGTAATGACCTACAAGCCTAAGAAGAA
Source organism: uncultured Lachnospiraceae bacterium (assembly GCA_964466545.1). Classification (GTDB taxonomy): domain Bacteria; phylum Bacillota; class Clostridia; order Oscillospirales; family CAG-272; genus CAYXNQ01. The sequence continues at coordinate 1,124 of CAYXNQ010000119.1, forward strand.
CGAGAAAAAGAAGATCGGTCACAGACAGCCGTATACAAAGGTTCAGATCAACAAGATCGAGGCGTAAGCCTTTAGCTTGACGGAGGAAAACCGTGACGCGTGCTGATTTTTATACGAAGGACGGATGCTTCTGGGGCTTTAACGTGCTTGGACATACCGGACTTGCCGCGGAGGGCGAAGATATACTTTGCGCCGCGATATCGGCTATGACGATGCTTGTTATAAATACCGCGGAGGGCGCGTATTCCTGCGATATCGACTGCGTTGTCGATGAAGAGAATGCGAATATCCGTGTTACAGCGCGTGAAGCGATCCCCGATCATTCAAGCGACGAAAAACGGCAGTTTGCCGTAAGCGGTCTTATAAAAGGGCTTTTTGACCAATTGACAGACCTGTCGGAAGTTTACAGCGAATTTCTGAAGGTCACGGCGACGGAAAGATCTCCGTCATAATAACAAATGAAAGGATTACGATACCATGCTTAGAATTTCATTGCAGTTCTTCGCTCACAAGAAGGGCGTTGGTTCTACCAAAAACGGACGCGACAGCGAATCTAAACGCCTTGGCGTTAAGAGAGCTGACGGACAGAACGTAACTGCCGGTTGCATTATCCTCCGTCAGAGAGGTACTGCTATCCATCCCGGTAATAACGTAGGTCGCGGCTCCGACGACACACTTTTCGCTCTTATCGACGGAAAGGTTAAGTTTGAGCACATTGCCGGCGGCAGACGCCAGGTAAGCGTTTACGCCGAATAATCAAGACTTATTCGATAGCACGGATCCCCGCAGCGAACGGCTGTGGGGATCTTTGTTTTTCCGGTAATGCATAGATATGTTATAAAAATAGCACTTGTCAAGGCTCGGTGAACAAAAAATTTAGCTGAAAAGCACTCGTTCATAAATATTTAACAAATAATATATAATATCATGTTGAGTTGAAGCCAAAATAGTGGTATATTCAATATCGTAATTAGCACTCGGGCATAACAAGTGCTAAACAAACCGTCTCCGGCAAATGCAGGATATCGCGAAGAATAATAACGGAGAGCGAGGGATAGGCTTGAAATCGGAAAACGGTGAGCTCAGCGACAGAAAAAAATTAATACTTAAAGCGGTCGTCGAGTCGCATATCGAAAACGGCGAACCGGTCGGAAGTAAATATCTCACGCAGAATAAAGATATTGCATATTCCTCAGCGACTATACGTAATGAAATGGCGGAGCTTGAGGAGCTGGGATATCTCGAACAGCCGCATACGTCAGCGGGGCGCGTCCCATCCGAAAACGGCTACAGATTTTACGTAGAGCAGCTTGCGGAGCGTTATACGATAACGTCTCGCGAAGTTGAGGAGTTGAAAAACAGCCTGAAGATCAAGCAATCGGAGCTTGACGGAATAATGGCGGAGGCGGTGCGGCTCGCGTCCAGCATGACGAATTACGCCGCGCTCGCAATAAAAAGTTCGGAAAATAACGCAACTTTTTCAAGATACGAGCTGTTCGCCGTAGATGAGCATAATCTTATCCTCGCAATGATCGGCGCGGGCGAAAACGTAAAAACGCGGCATATCAAATCACAGGAAGCCGTTCCGCAAAGCGCGATCGTCGGACTCACGGCGCTTTGTAACGAAATGCTTGCGGGATTGACCGCCGAGCAGATCACGCTGCCGCTTATGATGAAAATGGAGAGACGCGCGGAAAAATACGATTACCTGGTGTCACCGATCGTCAAAAGTATATGCGAAACGCTCGACAGCTTTACGCGCCGCCGCGATATGATAACGGATGGAATAAATCGACTGCTATCATATCCCGAATATTGCGATATAGATCGCCTGCGTGATATGCTCGCGCTGTTTGAACAGAAAGATGAGCTGTTCAGGCTGATGTCGCCCGATTATACGGTAAAGGCGCTTCCGGATTCAGGCGTAAAGCTTTATATAGGCAGAGAAAATCCCGTAATTATAATGGATAAATCAACGCTCGTTTTTAAGCCGGTGTCAGTCGCCGGACAAACGATCGGTGCGATCGGCGTTGTCGGCCCTACGCGAATGGATTATTCAAGAGTTATAGCTACGGTAGACAGACTTACCCGCGAAGTAACAGAGATGCTTTCCGGAGATTCGGCGGCGCTTCCCGCGGGAGAGCCTCCGAACGATAATTAAGTAATAAATCTTTCCGAAAGGATATATAAATGGAAGATAAGAATGAGATCATAGAGGAAGCTGCCGAAGCTTCCGGGTGTGCGGAAAACAGCGATACCGCGTGCGAAGATAAAGACGAAAAAAAGAAAAGCAAAACAAGTAAGACGGAGAAAAAGCTCAAAGAAGAGCTTGACGCCGCAAATGCCAAGCTGAAGGAAACGGAAGATAAATATATGCGTACTCTCGCCGAGTACGATAATTTCCGTAAGCGCAGTCAAAAGGAACGCGAAGGCATTTACGCCGACGCGGTGTCGGATACGCTTGAAAATCTGTTTCCGCTGTTTGACAATCTTATGCTTGCCGCAAAATATACCGAAGGCGATAAGGTCGCGGAGGGCGTGAAGATGATCCTCGATCGCGTGCCCGAAATACTTGCTAAGTTGAATGTTACGGCATTCGGCGCGCCCGGCGATAAATTCGATCCGCTTCTCCATAACGCAGTGATGCACGAAGAAGACGAGAGCAGGGGCGAGGGCGAGATCAGCGACGTGTTCCAGCTCGGCTATAAGCTCGGCGATCGCGTAATAAGATACGCAACCGTAAAAGTAGTAAATTAAAACAATACAATATTACAATATTATATAAGGAGATTATTTATCATGGGAAAAATCATAGGAATAGATCTTGGAACGACCAACTCTTGCGTAGCCGTATTTGAAGGTGGCGAGCCTACCGTAATACCGAATCCGGAAGGCGCGAGAACAACACCTTCCGTTGTAGCTTTCTCCAAAGCGGGCGAAAGAATGGTAGGACAGGTAGCAAAGCGTCAGGCGATCACAAATCCCGACCGTACCGTTATCAGTATCAAGCGTCATATGGGTACGGATTATAAGGTAGCGATCGACGATAAGAAATACACTCCTCAGGAGATATCCGCAATGGTCCTCCAGAAGCTTAAATCCGACGCGGAAGCTTACCTCGGAACAACGGTTACGGAAGCCGTAATCACAGTTCCCGCGTACTTCTCCGACGCACAGAGACAGGCGACCAAGGACGCGGGCAAGATCGCCGGTCTTGACGTAAAGAGAATCATTAACGAGCCGACTGCCGCAGCGCTTGCATACGGCATGGATAAGGAAGCCGAGCAGAAGATCATGGTATTCGACCTCGGCGGCGGTACATTCGACGTATCGCTTCTTGAGATCTCCGACGGAGTATTCGAAGTTCTCGCAACA
>CAYXNQ010000120.1:0-4475 GCA_964466545.1 uncultured Lachnospiraceae bacterium
TAGTATAATTCAGTATTGTTCGGCAATCGTTTGCGAGGATAACTTCAGCTTCTGCACCGCAGGAAACGATGAGCTCTTTATAATATTCAATATAATCTACGCCTGTAAAGGTGTGACGGTGGAATCCGAAAAGCTCACGCCACTTAGCCTCGGTCAAAATATCCGTATACGGATTGACCCCGGCTTCGTCAAGCGCGTCGAGATCGATAAGGTGATTTCCGACCTCATCTGACGGATAGCTGAGCATAAGTGTGATCTTCTTAGCTCCCATAGCGATTCCTTTAAGGCACATAGCAAAGCGGTTGCGGCTGAGAATGGGGAAGATAAGCCCGATGTGGCCGTCGGGGAATTTACGGCGAATATCTTCTGCAATTTGTTCTGTTGTCGCATAATTTCCCTGAGCGCGCGCAACTACCGCTTCTGTAACGGCGATAACGTCTTTATCTCTGAGAGCTATGCTTTCGCTTTTTGCGGCTGCCAGCACCGAATCCGCAACTATATCGACGATATTATCGCCTTCGCGAATGATTGGCGCACGTACGCCGCGTGATATTGTACCGATTAATCTTTCCATAATTTGAATAACCTCGCAAAAATCAAAATTACATTTTATTATACACCGATGGGTTTCTCATGTCAACATTTTTTAATATTTTTAATCGGATAAACGTGAAGCGGAGAGATTTATGGGATCAAAACGCCGCGCGTGAGACAGGGGTATTTTTGTCGCGTTTCATTTTTCCGGCGGATGCCGGTGAAAGTATGTCAAAGCCGAATCTTCCTCTGAGGCTGTCTGTTGTGCGTTCAAGAGCGATAAGCTTTTCGCGCTTTGTTACATCGTCAAAAAGCGATAGCTGAGAAAAATCGTTTTCGCTTGTGAGATTTTTCACGGAGACTGTCACCGAGCGGACGGGATTGTTCCATACATACCGTGACGAGAACAGAGCTTGAGCGCTACGGACGATCTCTCTGGTAATATTTGTCGGCTTACTTAGAGTCTGCTGATATTCTCGCACGGCGAAGCCGGAATCTTTTACCGTAACGGCTACGGTCTTTGCCGCAAGTCGTTCGCGCCTGAGCTTCACGCCGACCTCTTGAGAGAGAAAAGCGATTTCCCGATCTACTTCGTCCGTATTCGTCAGATCTTTATATTCGGTCGAGCCGTGGCTGATACTTTTCGGCGGCGGCAGCTCGCAGGTCTTGATCACGGCGGAGCTGTCAAGCCCGTTTGCGTATATCCAAAGGCTTTCGCCGGCACGTCCGAGCCACGAGGAGAGATATTTAATCGGCATACGGGCAATGTCTCCGATAGTGCGGCAACCGTGGCTGTAGAGAACTGCCGCGGTCTTTTTTCCCACGCCGAGCATATCGGAGGCGGGAAGCCCCCAGATCTTTTGTCTGAAATCGTCTTCGCCTATGACGGTAACGGCGTCCGGTTTTTTCATATCAGAGCCGAGCTTGGCAAATACCTTGTTGAACGACACTCCCGCCGATATAGTAAGCGAACATTCCCGTTTTACGCTTTCGCGAATTTTATTTGCTATCTTTTCTCCGCTACCGAATGCAAAAATGCTTCGGCTGACGTCAAGAAAACACTCGTCGATCCCCATAGGCTCGATCTCGTCGGTGTATCGTTCGTATATTGAGCGCACCTTGCGTGAATGATATTCGTATTCATCGTAGCGCGGCGGAGCCGTGATAAGATCGGGGCATTTTTCTTTTGCTTGCCATATCGCTTCGCCCGTTTTGACGCCGCAATATTTAGCCGGATAATTTTTTGCCAGCACTATTCCGTGACGGTCTTCGACCGAACCGCAAACGGCCAGCGGCTTATCGGCAAGCTCCGGCCGGTGTAAAAGCTCGACGGATGCAAAAAAATTATTAAGATCGCAGTGAAGTATAGTGCGACTCATTTTATGCGTTATCTCCTTGACAAAAGATTTTTAAGGTGGTATAATGTGAATACGCAAGATAATACGTGCGCAATATTATTATACGCGCACGAAAGTGCGTTTGTCAAGGCTTTGCCTGAATATATTTTTGAAAAAGGCTGAAGTAGATTTTTCAATGACACACGATTATATAAAGAGCGAGGCGGATAGGCTGGTAAGGGCGGCGAAAAGTCGTGATCCGTATGAGCTGGCTGAGCTTGACGGAGCGTTTGTGCGCGAGGCGGATCTTGGATCGCTGAAGGGAATGTATACAGTGGTTCTCGGCAATCCCTTCATTATTATTAACCGTTCGCTTCCCGAAAGAACGAAAAAGATCATATGTGCGCATGAACTTGGGCATCACCGATTGCACAGAGAGCTTGCCGAGGGCGGCGTGCATATGCGTGAATTTATGCTATATAAAATGGATGAGCGACCGGAATACGAGGCGAATATATTCGCGGCGTATCTTTTGCTTGACGAGAAGGAGATACAGTCTATGGCGCGAGAGGGAATGGATGTTCGGGCTATTGCGGCGGCGCTTCACTCAGATGTGAATTTGGTACTGATTATGATAGACGAAATGGCGCGTGCCGGTTACGATCTGCGTGCAATGCCTCGGCCGCGTTCAGATTTTCTCAAATAGAAAGGATATGTTATGATCAAAAAAGTTGTGATTTCTGCATTTTTTGCACTTGTTATAACGACGGCGCTGGTGTTTGGTGTGCTTTCGGCAGATGTAACGACGGAATGTGAATATATTTCTTCCGCGGGAGACTCGGCTGCGCTTCGCGACGGCTCGGTAGAAAGCTACGTAACTTTCGACGCGGGCGGAACTCTTGAGATACGTTCCTCGACTCCCGTATATTGTGTGTATGTGAAATTTTACGCCGCTTCTGCTGTGTGGAATATTGACATCGGCGAAGAAACAATTGAATGTGGACAAAACGGATATCTTCACGAGGCAGTACGTGTTAACGGGATATCGAATTTTAAGCTCACGTTCCCGCAGGGTGCAGTCGTTGCCGAAATCAATGTGTACGGTGACGGGGAAGTGCCGAGCAATGTGCAGTTTTGGAACGAGCCTCACGAAAAAGCGGATATTTTGCTGTTAAGCACACATTCGGATGACGAGCATTTGTTTTTTGCGGGAATAATCCCGTATTATGCGGGCGAACTCGGATATAACGTTCAGGTAGTATATATGACAAATCATAACTGGACTCCGGTCCGTTTGCACGAGCAGCTTGACGGACTGTGGTGCGCAGGCGAGAGAAATTATCCTGTTATAGGTGAATTTCCGGATCTGTACTCCGAGACGCTCGACGGCGCGCTGGATTCCTTCAAGCAGTACGGATATTCGTACACATATGCTTCAGTAGTAGAATTTCAGGTAGAGATGCTGAGACGATTCAAGCCCAAGGTAGTTGTAGGACACGATATCAACGGCGAATACAGCCACGGTCAGCATATATTGAATTCAAAATCGCTGATGGACGCGTTGCCGCTCGCGGCAGATGAAACGGCATACCCGGCGAGCGCGGCAAAATACGGTGTACACGATACGCCCAAAGCATATATCCATCTTTGGGATCTTGGCGGAGAAACGCAAATCGTAATGAATTGGGACGTTCCTCTTGAAGCTTTCAGTGGAAAGACCGCGTATCAGGTTTCATGCGATGCATTCGGATATCATAAATCACAGCATTGGACATGGTTCTTCGATTGGCTTTTGAAGTCTGACGGAAGCTACAAGGATTCCGTATTTAATATTTCGAGTTATTCGCCGTGCTACTATGGGCTTTACAGATCTACCGTGGGCGCAGATACGAAGAAAAACGATATGTTTGAAAATCTCGTTCCGTATAAGGACGAGGAGACGACGATAGATCCGCCTCAAACGGACGATCAGCCGGCATCGTCGTCGGAGCTTCCGACTTCTTCATCCGAAGTTTCAAGCGGTGCCGAGAACATACCAAGCCCCTCCGAAAGCTCTCCGAGCGAGCCTGCCTATAGGACATCAGATCTGAATTACGGAGCGGTGATCGCGGTGGTCGTCGCCATTACGCTTGCCGCAGGCGTTGCCGTCATGCTTTTGAATTTCCGCTCTGCAAAGAATAAAAAGCGCCGTAGACGCTAACGGTGTTTGGTGGAGCGAAACAGCTAAAAGATAATTAACAGCCTACAGTTATGCGTTCTTGGCGCAACTGTCGGGCTGTTTTTATATCGTAGCGAAACTTTTTGTGTATTAAAGAGTGGATATTTTAGCGGGATTATCCGTCGGGGAGATTAAACGTCGCGATTTATCTTGACAAACAGCCGCGTTTTTGATATAATACTTCGTAAAGTGATTTTGTAAAATATCGGGGTGTGGCGTAGCTGGTAGCGCGCGACGTTTGGGAGCAAGTTGCCGACCCTCTGCCACACAAAACCAAAATCGCCGAAAACCCTTGAAAACACTGCGCTTTTTGCATATAATCAATCTTAATTCTGTTTTCAAAAATCGTTTTGACCACAGGTTTGACCACTTACAGAAATCAGTCT
>CAYXNQ010000121.1:0-1541 GCA_964466545.1 uncultured Lachnospiraceae bacterium
CGCTTGCCGTCGTCAAGCAACCAACGGCGAACGACGTATTTCTGTATCTTATAGAGAATCTCGTCAAGCATCGGGTGATTTGCGGGATCTCCGCCGTCATAGAGATTGTATACTCTTTCAACGATGGGAGCCATTCTCGCGTCGCGCTCATTCTTATCGTCTGTATCGAGCGCTTCGCGGATATCTTCGATGCAGTATTCCTTAATATCCTCGAAAAGATCATGATCGACTTCGCAGGAAGGATACTCAAACTTAGGCTTGCCGACCTCGGCGATTATACCGTTTATGAACACGAGAAGCTTTTTGATCTCCTCGTGAGCGAGCATGATAGCGTTGAACATATCATCGTCGCTGACTTCCTTAGCGCCTGCCTCGATCATAACGACCTTCTTTTCGCTTGCCGCTACGGTAAGCTCAAGCACGCTTCTCTTTCTCTGCTCGGATGTCGGGTTAACTATAAAGCCTTCTTCCTCTGTCATACCCATAAATACGCCGCCGATCGGTCCGTTCCACGGAATATCCGAGGTGGAAAGCGCGATAGACGCGCCGATCATTGCCGCAATTTCAGGCGAGCAATCGTGGTCAACGGAAAGTACCGTGAGAGCGATATTAACGTCGTTACGAAGATCCTTCGGGAAGAGCGGGCGGATAGGACGGTCGATAACGCGAGATGTGAGGATCGCCTTTTCGGACGGTCTGCCTTCTCTCTTGAGATAGCTTCCGGGGATTCTGCCTACCGCGTAAAGACGCTCCTCAAAATCAACGGACAGCGGAAGGAAATCAATACCGTCGCGGGGACGCGCGGACGCCGTAGCGCATGCAAGAACCGATGTATCGCCGTAGCGTATGAGACAAGATCCGTTAGCAAGTCCTGCCATTTTACCGAATTCGACTTTAAGCGGACGTCCGGCAAATTCATACTCAAAAACTCTGTAATTTTCAAACATTGCTTTTATACCTCCAAAAATATTATGATTTTGTTATTCGGAGGATTTAGCATTTAAGCAACTGCTTCGATATTCCGAAGCCTTTGTTTAACTGCTAAGCCTCCGATGCCATAGTACTGCAAAAACCGGCGTCTGACAATAGGCAAACGCCGGTTTTCAAAACATTGCTTACTTTCTCAAGCCAAGCTTCTCAATGATAGCGCGGTAACGCTCGATGTCCTTCTTCTGAAGATATCCGAGAAGATTGCGGCGATGACCGACCATTTTGAGAAGGCCGCGACGGCTGTGGTGGTCCTTCTGGTTGTTCTTGAGATGCTCATTCAGAGTGTTGATCCTGTATGTGAGGATCGCGATCTGAACCTCAGGAGAGCCTGTATCGCCCTCGCGAACCTTGTACTGCTCGATAAGAGCCTGCTTTGTTTCCTTTGAAATCATTGCTAAATACCTTTTCACCTTTATATATTAGTTCGTACATCAAAGCCGACGGCGGGTGATATACCGCGTTTCGCGGGGTTATCCGCCGACACAGATGCCGACCATATAGCATTATATCACAGATATCGCAAAAAGTAAATAGCATAATTAAATTTTTAT
>CAYXNQ010000121.1:1641-4472 GCA_964466545.1 uncultured Lachnospiraceae bacterium
GATTCGGGAAAGCTTATCACTTCCGAGCTTGCAGCTGAACGATATTTCTATTAAGCGCGCACGTTTCGCCGCGTCAAGGCGTAGGCTTGATTGAGCCGTAAGTGGCGTCTCATCGACGCAAATTGAGTGGTACCGCGGGTCTTATGCTCGTCTCAATGTTTTCTTTGAGGCGGGCTTTGTTTTTTGCCCGCTCGCAATTCAATTTATGTTTGAAAGGAAAACGTTATGGAAAAAACATTACAGGAAGTTGCACAGCGTATACGCGAAATGCGCGAGGTATTCGGCATATCGCCCGAGGAAATGGCTGACGTCACCGGAGTGACCGTAGCCGAATACGAGAATCTCGAAGCCGGAAACGCCGATTTCACTTTTACTTTTATCTATAAATGCGCTCAGCGCTTCGGACTTGATATTACCGATCTGCTCAAAGGCTCAAGCCCCCGCCTCACCTCATACTGCGTCAATCGCAAGGGCGACGGACTGCCGATAGCGCGCAGACGCGGTTTCCGCTATAACAATATCGCTCCGCAATTCAAGGATAAGATCGCAGAGCCGTTTGTCGTTACAGCAAAATTCAGCGAAGCGGAACAGAGCGAAGATATACACGTCAGCAGTCACGAGGGACAAGAATTTGATCTTGTTCTGTCAGGCTCACTTAAGGTAAGGATCGACGATCACATCGAGATTTTGCACGAAGGCGATTCAATATATTACGACAGCGCGACGCCGCACGGCATGATCGCCACAGGCGGCGAAGATTGCAGATTTCTCGCGGTCGTCATGAACAACGGGGGCAAGGCATACGAATATCCGGAGGAACCGGCAAAGCCGGAGCATACCGAAGGCACTTCCCTTCTGAATCCTCTGCCCGAAGATCCCGTCGCGTACAGATTCATCGACGTGACCGAATATCCGTCAGGCAAGCCGAAGTCGGTCAAATTCAAAAATAATGAAAACTACAACTTTGCGTTCGATACCGTGGACGCCCTTGCAGAAAAATGTCCGAACAAGGTCGCAATGATCCATGTTTCCCGCGAGCAGGAAGAACGCGTATTCACATTTGCGCAGATCAGAGACGAGAGCTGCCGAGTCGCGAACTACTTTGAATCGCTCGGAATCAAGCGCGGAGATCGCGTAATGCTCGTACTCAAGCGTCACTATCAATTCTGGCTGTCCATACTCGCGCTTCACCGCATCGGCGCGATCGTAATTCCCGCAACGAATATGCTTGTCGAGCATGACTTCGATTATCGCTTCCGCGCGGCAGGCGTCTCTGCGATCGTCTGCACAGCCGACGGAAACACCGCCGCAGAAGTGGAAGCCGCCGCCGAAAAATGCGGATTTCCGAACATACGCATCGTAGCGCACGGAGAACGCAAGGGCTGGCACAATTTCGATCTTGAATATCCCGCTTTTTCGGAACACTTCGAACGCCCTGCAGGAGTCGGCGGAGACGAGCCTATGCTCATGTTCTTCACCTCAGGAACGACAGGCTATCCGAAGATCGCGCTTCACAGCTACAATTATGTTCTCGGTCACTTTTTGACCGCAAGATATTGGCATAACGTCGATCCGAACGGACTTCACTTCACAATCTCCGATACCGGCTGGGGAAAAGCGCTGTGGGGCAAGCTCTACGGTCAGTGGCTTTGCGAATGTGCGGTATTTGTATACGATTTCGATAAGTTCAACGCCGATGACATTTTGAGAAAATTCGCAAAATATCACATAACAACCTTCTGCGCACCGCCCACGATGTACCGTTTCTTCATAAAAGAGGATCTTTCAAAATACGATCTTTCGTCCGTGAAATACACAACGATCGCCGGCGAAGCGCTTAATCCGGAAGTATTTTATAAATTCAAGGAAGCTACCGGACTTACACTTATGGAGGGCTTCGGTCAGACGGAGACAACTCTGGTCGTCGCAAACTTCGTAGGCGATACGCCTAAGCCGGGTTCGATGGGACATCCTTCCCCGCTCTACGACGTAGATATCTTATTGCCCGACGGCACTCCCGCTCCCGTAGGCGAGACCGGTGAGATAGTAATAAAGACCGAGGGACACATAGGTCGAATCCCCGGACTGTATCTTGGATACTACAATGATGAGCTTCACACACGCGAATCATGGCACGACGGCTACTATCACACCGGCGACACCGCTTGGCGCGACGAAGACGGCAACTACTGGTACGTCGGCAGGATCGACGATCTTATTAAGTCCTCCGGCTACCGCATCGGACCGTTTGAGATAGAAAGCGTTATCATGGAGCTTCCGTACGTTGTCGAATGTGCCGTTACCGCCGCTCCCGACGAGATCCGCGGTCAAGTCGTTAAAGCGTCGATCGTTTTGACAAAAGACAAAGCACCGTCGGACGAGCTTAAGCGCGAGATCCAGACATACGTTAAAGAGCACACCGCACCCTATAAATATCCGAGAATCGTTGAATTTCTCGACGAAATGCCGAAAACGATCAGCGGAAAGATTCGCCGCGTAGATCTGCGCAAGTAACCGCAAAATTTCTTTAAGCTGATTTTTACAGATGCTAAGACCGTCCGAACGAAAATTGTTCGGACGGTTATTTTGTTATCGGTAGATTTATTCATTTTTTTCTGATATACTTCTCTATGATAAACGACGATAAAGTTGAGATTTGAGCGAAAAATCACTTTCAAAACGAAATGTAAACGAGCCGGAAGCCGCACCGGAGCGTCGCGAATCAAACAAGGAGGACACTATGTATTTTCCGAAAGATATGAATTTTCAATATTTCTTTTTTGATACCTATATCGGTTACTTTTTGCAGGCGTTACCGATTGCCTTGATAG
>CAYXNQ010000122.1:0-4378 GCA_964466545.1 uncultured Lachnospiraceae bacterium
AAGAAAGAGCTTGCCGCATATGCGTTCACCGAATCGGGATCGCTACCGAGTCCGCCGTTAAGATAGAATTTCACGAGCGACGATCCCTCGCCGTCATAATTCGGGAAATCAAGACGGCGAAGCGAGACGCCTTTCTCTTTCAAAGCCGCCTCGATCATGGCGGTCTGCGTAGCCTTACCGGTGCCGTCAAGTCCCTCTATTGCAATAAATCTACCCATTGTAAAAACGCCTTTCTGTGATCGTTATAACGCCTAACGGCGCGCCGTCATTTCATCGACAGCTCCAAATAATCCTGCTTGCTCAGCAATACGCGCCTCGGCTTTTGTCCCTCCGGAGCGCTGACGTAGCCGAGTTGCTCCATTCTGTCGATCAGCTTAGCCGCGCGTCCGTAGCCGAGCGAAAGCCTCCGCTGAATAAGGGACGTTGATATAGAGCCGCTTTCGACGGCAAGCTCAAGCGCGGAGCGGAACATTGGATCTTCATCCTGCGATACCTCACCGCCGTCGAGCGACTGGAGCGCCCCCTTCTTGCCGGCGGCACATCTTGCCGCCTCGCGCTCGATCTGCTCGATAACTTCCTGGCTGTATTGAGGAGCGCCGCAATGCGCTTTAATATATTCCACTATCTTTTCGACGTCGACCTCGCTCACGTACGAGCCTTGAACTCTGAGCGGCTTCATCGCCCCGACGGGATTATAGAGCATATCGCCGCGACCTATGAGGCTTTCGGCTCCGTTGCGGTCGATTATTACGCGCGAGTCCATTTGCGACGCGACCGTAAACGCGATGCGCGACGGAACGTTACTCTTGATAAGTCCGGTAATTACGTTTACAGACGGCCTTTGCGTACCTATGATCAGGTGCATACCGGCGGCTCTCGCCTTCTGCGCAAGTCGGCAGATGGATTGCTCGACGTCATCGGACGCCGTCATCATAAGATCGGCAAGCTCGTCGATAATAATGACCATCTGCGGCAATGTCTCGTAATCCGGGTCGTTTTTCGTGATCTCATTGTAATTTTTGAGATCGCGCATACCGACCTCCTCCATAAGCGAGAAGCGGCGCTCCATTTCGTTGACCGCCCACGCCAATGAGCCTGCCGCCTTCTTGGGATCGGTAACTACCGGCGTATGCAGATGCGGTATTCCGTTATATATGCTCAGCTCGACTTTTTTCGGGTCGATCAGAATGAGTTTTACCTCATCCGGCGTCGCCTTATAGAGAATACTCATGATGATACTGTTGATGCAAACGGATTTACCCATTCCCGTAGCGCCTGCAATAAGAAGGTGCGGCATTTTTGCAATATCAAGGAAGATCGACGCACCCGCGACATCCTGACCGAGCGCAACGTACAGCTTGCTCTTGTTCTCCTTGAACCGCGGATCTTCAAGCAATGTGCGCAGATGTACGATCGACGGATTTTTGTTTGGGACCTCTATACCGACCGCGGATTTTCCGGGAATCGGCGCTTCGATCCTGACTCCGCTCGTCGCAAGATTTAGCGCTATGTCGTCGACAAGCCCCGCGATAGTCTTAACTCTTATGCCTGCCTCCGGGAGTAGCTCGTAGCGCGTGATCGTCGGTCCGCGGCATATATCCACGATCTTTGTTTTTACCTTAAAACTGTTCAGCGTCTCGACAAGCTTATCCGCCTTTTCCTTCAGCTCCTCGCGAATATTCGGATCTCTCGTGCTGTCATCCTGAGTGAGCAGCGATATCGGCGGGAATATGTACGGCCTCGGCTCGTCGGCGCCGCCTTCGCTTTTTTCGGCTTCAACGTTTTTCATAACGCGCGACGCAAGATCGGAAGCGAGAGAGCGACGTTCGACGTCAAGCTCCGCAGACGAAGCAAGCTCCGCCTCGCTGAGATCGCTCGGCCTGTTTTCGCTCTTTCCGTCTCTGAGATACGCATCCGCCAGCTTATCTATCAGCTCAGCCTCCTCCGGATTTACAAATATCTTTTTCAGATCGTATTCCTCGGAATTTTCGCCGACCTCGGCGACCGCCTCAAGCTTTTCCTCAACCGCTTCATCGCGATTATACTCGCTCAGCACCTCACTCGCGGCGACCGCGTTCTCCGAATCCGCAGGCGGTGGCTGTATATCACTCTCGTAGCCGTCCTCGGAATCCGTTATGATCTCCGGAGCTACGCCGCCGTTTTCCATGCGAGCCTTAGTCCTTCGCATTACCTCGTCGAATATCTCCTCGTCAACGCGAGCCTGTTCCGCCGCGTCGTCTGCCTTCAGTGGCTCTGTTTCGGGAATTTCGGGCTTATGGACGTCAACGGGCACATCTGGATCGAATCTGCCGTGCTTGCGTCCCGGCTGACCGAGCGGCAAAGCAAGCTGCTCGTTCGCGCGCCTCTCCTTTTCCTCAGCCTCACGCTTTTTCTTTTCTTCATATTCGCGTTTCGCGCGAAGCTTAGCCTCCTGACGTGCGGCTTCTCCTTCCGCGCGGCGCGCTTCCTTCAATCTTTGTTGCTCCTCGCGCCTCTTATCTCCCTCGATCTGCCTGATCTCACGCATAGCCTCGCGTCTGCCGGCACGTTCCTCGCTCGCGATCGTCGCCTTACGCGCAAAATAGACCCATATAGTTCTCGGAGTAAGTCCGAACAGCAACATTATCAGCACGATCAATACAGCGATAGCTATAACAAGAGTGCCGACAGTACCAATCAGCTTGCTAAGCCCCACGCCGATCAATCCGCCTATAAAGCCCCCGCCGTTGCCCTGAACTCCGTTTTTATACTGAAGCACAGGATCAAGCTCGCCGACGCCGCCCGCCGCAAAATGCATGATAACGGAAAGCAGTAATACGGAAAATCCGGAGTACGCAAGCTTATGCTTAAATATTCCCTTTTCGGTATCCATTCTCCACATCATCGCGTGTACCAGCATGAATATCGGTATAACGAACGCCGCATACGAAAGCAGACCAAAAAGAATATCGCGTATCACACCGCCGACAGCGCCCATAGTAGCCGGAAATATAAGGCAAAGCGCAACGAATATCGCGGATATCAAAAAAATATACGGCACAAGCTGAGACAAAAATCCGGATTCACCCGTTCCCTTGCGCTGATTTTTCTTTCGGGAGGCGCTTGCCTTCACCGAACTCGTCTTTCTTTTCTTTTGAGCCATTATATTCTATTCCTCGTCGATCAGGATAATAATTTAATAATATAGGTACAATATATGATAGCAGAAATCCGCGCAAATTACAAGTGCTTTGCGAGAATCTTTTCCGCCAAAGTCACCGCGGTCGATCGGAGATATATCATGAAAAAGCAAAACGCGTTAGTCGTCCTCGCTTCGCTTGCCGCCGGCATCGCAGCCGGAACGGTAAACGGACTCGTCGGAGCAGGCGGCGGAATCGTCATATATTACGCCGTCACCATGCTCAAAAGACC
Source organism: uncultured Lachnospiraceae bacterium (assembly GCA_964466545.1). Classification (GTDB taxonomy): domain Bacteria; phylum Bacillota; class Clostridia; order Oscillospirales; family CAG-272; genus CAYXNQ01. The sequence continues at coordinate 3,412 of CAYXNQ010000122.1, forward strand.
GAAAAGCGAAAATGTGGCACGTCGCCTCGTCACATCGCTTTCCGTATGCTTGCCTATGAGCTTCGTTTCCGCCGTCATTTTGCATAAGAGCGTGGACGCAAAGGAAACACTGATAATTTTCACGCTTATCGGCGCCATAGGCGGAATATGCGGAGCAAAACTGTCTGGCAAGCTTCCGCAAGCCGTGCTTCGCGCCGTATTCGCCGCGATCTTGCTCATCGGCGGAATCAAAATGCTTATGTAAAAGGAAAATATGTATGCTTACAATACTGACCGTATCGGTAGCTCTGCTTTCGGGAGCGCTCGTAGGACTCGGCGTCGGCGGAGGCGGGATCGCGATAATTTATATGACGGCAATCCTCGCGATCTCACAAAGCACGGCTCAAGCCATAAATCTTACCATGTACGTCGCGGCAGGAGTAGCCGCAATGTCGTACCACGCGAGAAATACCGCAATCGACCTGCCGTTCGTTATTCCCGCAGCGATCGGAGGAGCGCTCGCCGCCGCCCCGTCCGCTATGCTCGCTGCACGGCTTCCGCCGGATATACTTCGGCGAATATTCGGAATCGTTATGATAATATCAGCTCTGCCGATACTTTTTAAGCTTATACCGAGGACAAAATCGCGCGGCACGCATAAAAATTAACATTATATTTCAGATTTGGATTTATTCGTATGCTATTATTTAATATTGTAAGATATCACGGCAAAGCGCAAGGCTCAGCCGATGATCAAAGCTTCAATATATCAAATACAGAAAGGCGCTCGACCCGTAAGCATGAAAAATTTCGATCCATCTCTCGTTTATAATGTACGCGAAGTATCCGACATTCGCGAATTGATAACAGGCACGGCTGAAAAATATCCGGATAATACCGCATTTATATACAAGCAAGGCAACGACACCGTTGAAATAAAGTATTCCGAGGTGATATCGGATATAGCCGCGTTCGGCGAATATCTGAA
>CAYXNQ010000123.1:0-4371 GCA_964466545.1 uncultured Lachnospiraceae bacterium
GTTGCTCGGTCAGCTCGCCGTTCCGCGTAAGCATATATATTTTATCCCGCGACGCATAGAAAATTCGCGTCATATCATCGCTGAGCGCCGCGGCTGTGACCGCTTCGTTTATGTTGTGGCGAAGCAGTTGTTCGCCTTTTTCGGAAAACAGCACGGCGGTTGACGTTTCTCCGAGAGAATCGCCGCGAAGAAGCAAAAGGATGCCGTTTTCCGATGAGCATACCTTTGACAGCTCTCCGTCTTTGTAATCAAAACGCGAGATCAGCTCTCCGCTTTGCGAGTAGAACAGGAGAGCGGAGCTTCCGACGACGGCGAAGCCCCCGTCCTTCATCTCGAGCACGTCAAGCGGGAAGATGTCATTTTCGGTAATGACGGTCTCCGCCGAGCTTTCGCCGAGCTTGCATATCATAATCTCGGTTTCGGGGCGCGACGAATCAAGGTCGAGAGACACTATTATGAGTCGCGACGAATCGGAGCTTATCGCGCAGTCGATGACGTATTTGTTCTTGTAATAGTTGGCGCGAAGCTTAAAGCTCGAATCGTACAGACTGACCGCGAATTTGCTCTCCGATGATTTTGTAATGAGCGCGTAGCTTCCGTCGGGGGCGACTGCCGCGCCCAAAAGCTCATGCTCGGTCTTGCCTGAATATACTTTCGACAAATTTGTGTAGACAGAATATGAATTTTCGCCGATTGCATATGCGAGCAGGTATTTTTCGCTCGCTACCAATATCGGCGTTTCGTAATCGAGCGAATACGAGAATGCTTGCTTTCCATTGCTTTTATAAAGCGACAGCGAATTATTGGCTACGGTTATCAAGCTTCCCTTGAACAGCGTGCAGCTTTCAACGGTCTCGTCAAATGCGATCGAAGCGAAGCCGCCGCTCGTACTCTCGCCTGGCGACAGGTCTTTAAGAAGATACATGAAGTTTTCCCGCGTCAGATTTTTGCGATTGACCGCAAGAGTTACGATCATATATGCGACGAGCGTAATTACGGCGATATATTTTAGCAGTCTGTATCCGGAGGAGACTTTATGATAATAGGGATTTTGTTTGACGGGTGCATCGGTAAAAACAATTTTTTGCGTGTCATCTTTCATTTTATATCGTCCTCCGTTATCTGCGAGAATGAGCGTCAGTATCGGACGTCGTACAGATACAGTCCCCACGGCGGAGCGGTAGCGCCGCATTTTGCTCGGTCTCCGCTTTCAAGCGCCTCTGATATCAGACTTGGCTCGCGGCTTTTGCGCGCCACGTCGATGAGAGTGCCCGCCATGATCCTTACCATATTATAGAGAAAGCCGTTCGCGCTTACCTTAAACGTAACGAGTCCGTCCGCGGTGCGCGCGACTTCGGCGGAATATACGGTTCTGACGGTGCTTTGCACCGAGGAGCCCTGCGACATAAACGCGCGAAAATCGTGCTCGCCGCAAAACAGCTTTGCCGCGGAATCCATGCGCTTTACGTCGCTGTCGGACAGCTTTCGAGGGTACATTGCGGCGCGTCGCCGCAAAAACGGATCGAATATCGGGCCGTCGCTGATCTTGTAGATGTAGGTCTTGCTTTGTACCGCATATCTCGGATGAAAATCAAACGGGACTAAGCGGGCTTCAAGTATGGCTATATCGTCGGGGAGATGGGCGTTCATCGCAAGCGGTAGCTTTTCCGGCGGAATGTGACACCAGCCGTCCTTTATGTCGGATTCGTTTTGGGGGGTGATTGCGGCGAAATAAACAAGAGCGTGTACCCCGGAATCCGTGCGACTGCATCCCGTGATATTACATTCAAAGCCGAATATTTCCTTCGCCGCGCGGTTCAGCTCGCTCTGCACGGTCCTCACCGGAAGTCCTCGCTGAGCTTGATAGCCAGCGAAGTCGTCTCCGACGTATGACAGCTTCAAGAGAGGCTTTACCATGACAGCGAATACCCGGGCATATATATATTCATCAGTATCACAGCCGCTCCCGTAAGCAGCATTGCGATAAGTGCGAGCCAATCGCGCGGAGCCGAGTGCAGAACGTTCATTCTGGTCCTTCCTTCTCCGCCGGTGTAACAGCGGCTCTCCATGGCGGTAGCAAGCTCGTCGGCGCGGCGGAATGCGGATACGAACAAAGGGATGAGTATCGGCACGAGAGCTTTGGCTCTGTTGATTATGTTGCCGGAGGAATAATCCGCGCCGCGCGCTTTCTGCGCGTTCATTATTTTTTCGGTCTCCTCTATCAGCGTCGGGATAAATCTAAGCGCTATTGTCATTATCATGGAAAACTCGTGGACGGGGAGCTTTATGCGCTTCAGCGGCGAGAGTAGCTGTTCAAGACCGTCTGTCAGCGCGATCGGCGTGGTCGTATATGTCAAGAATACGCTGCTTCCGCACAGGAGCATCGCGATCCTCAATACGATGATGCCGGCGTTTATCAGACCTTCTGCGTAAATTTGAATAAATCCGAAGGACAGAAGAAGATGCTCGCCCTTCATCCAAAATATATTGATGAGCGATGTGATAACGATGATCAGCAAAAGCGACTTCATCGAGCGCAGGAGAAGCTTGATATCTATATTGGATATCAGCGTTGCCGCCACTGTGACGGCGGCGAGAAGTGCAAAGGAAAATATATTCGAGGCGATGAACAGCTCGGTTATGTAAAGCACGACGATCACGAGCTTGAAGCGCGGATCGAGCTTGTGCAGCAATGAGTTGCCTTCAATATACTGACCGAAGGATATTCCGTTCATGCGTGCTTACCTCCGTCGCGAATAATTCCGTGAAGCCTTTCGTATGCGCGCTCGACCGTGTATACGTCGCTTCCGATATCTATTCCGCGAAGCTTCAGCTTGGCGGCGGTATGAGTGATCTGCGGTACGTCGAGTCCCACGGCGATCATTTCGTTATAAGCGGAAAATACCTCTTGTGGAGTCGAGTCCATCATTACTTTGCCGTTTGCCATTACGATAAGGCGGTCGCAGAAGATCGCCATATCTTCCATGCTATGGCTTACGATGATAACGGTGGTTCCGCTTTTTTTCATATATTCTCTGATCTTTGTAAGTATCTCGCTTCGTCCCGCCGGATCAAGACCGGCTGCAGGCTCGTCGAGTACCAAGATCTGCGGGCGCATTGACAAAACTCCCGCTAATGCGGCGCGGCGCTTTTGACCGCCCGAAAGCTCAAACGGAGATTTTGCGAGCAGCGCGCGATCAAGTCCTACGAAATCCGCGCTTTCAAGCACGCGCTCCTCTATCTCGCTTTTGCTCAGCCCCATATTTTTAGGTCCGAAGGCGATATCGCTGAATACGGTCTCGTCGAACAGCTGATATTCGGGATATTGCATTACCAGACCGACCGCGAAGCGAACGTCGCGCATTTTTTTCGGATTTTCCCAAATATCCGAGCCGTTCAACATGATCTTTCCGGACGTAGGCTTGAGGAGTCCGTTCGTAAGCTGTACAAGCGTGGATTTTCCGCTTCCCGTGTGACCGATTATTCCCGTGAGACCACCCTCGACGGTTACATTAACTCCGGACAGCGCGGTGATCTCGTACGGCGTTCCCTTGCCGTATACGTAAGATACGTTTTCAAAGGTAATCTTTCCACCGCTATGAGCTGTCGGCTCGTCGGGAGAGGGCGCTGCCGCTTCCGAGAGAGAGGGCGCGCCGGAACTTTCGCTTATATTCAGTGTCTCGGATATCGTGTCTGCACATTCGCTTGGCGAAAAAGCGTCAAGCTTTACGTTGAGGCGATCTTTTTGTTTCAAAAGGTACAGAAGCTCTGTAGTCTGCGGCACGTCGAGTCCGGCTTTTTTCAGCATATCCGGATTTGAAAAGACGTCTTTCGGCGAGCCGTCCATGAACAGTCCGCCCTCGCGCATCACGATAACGCGGTCTGCACGCACGGCTTCGCTCATGTAATGTGTGATCATTATTACGGTAACGCCGTCCTCGCGGTTCAGGCGTTCGATCGTATCCATGACATCGCGCCGGCCCATCGGGTCGAGCATGGCCGTGCTTTCGTCGAATATAATTGCGCGGCGATGCATCGCGATAACGCCGGCGATCGCTACGCGCTGCTTTTGCCCGCCGGAAAGACGGTGCGGAGCATGGCGCGCGTATTTTGTCATTCCTACAGTTTCAAGCGCTTCGTCAACCCGACGTCTGATCTCGCCGGACGGAAGTCCGAGATTTTCTACGCCGAACGCAACGTCTTCTTCAACTATAGTAGCAACGATTTGGTTATCCGGATTTTGAAATACTATGCCTACGTCGCGCCTTGCTCGGTTGATGTCATCTTCGGATACGCTGTCGGACGAGACATCTTTCCCGAAAATGCGCACGGAGCCTTCGTCGGGGCGCTGAATGAGGCTCATTATTTTTG
>CAYXNQ010000124.1:0-4358 GCA_964466545.1 uncultured Lachnospiraceae bacterium
TAGCTTTACCGCCGGTAATGTATTCAACCAAGTCAATAGCATGAACGCCCATATCCATTAACGCACCGCCACCGGAAAGCGCTTTATACTGTCTCCAAGCTCCGGGAATCTCCGGATACCAGCAGGTGAATTGTGCGCGAGCGGAAACGACCTGACCGATAGCGCCGTCAGCGATCATTTGCTTGATCTTCTGATGATATCCGTGATAACGCATCATGAAGCCGGATGCTATCATAACATTTGCTTCTTTTGCGGCTGCAAGGATAGCGTCGCAATCAGGAATGGTGAGTGCTGCCGGCTTTTCGAGAAGAATGTGCTTTCCCGCTTTCGCCGCTGCGATCGCTTGCTCTTTGTGACAATTAACCGGAGAAGCAATGTATACCGCTTCAATTTCATCATTGGCAAGCAACTCTTGATAGCTTGTATATGCATATTTTGCATTATACTTTGCTCTGAGCTTTTCCGCAAGCTCGGCGTTTACTTCCATGACGGCGACAAGCTCGCTGTTAGGGGAGAGCATCATGCCAGGAATCGTACGTCTGTCGGCAATGCCGCCGGCACCGATTACGCCCCATTTTAATTTCTTCATATCAGGCATACCTCAAAATTATTTCAGATGCTTTGCTATAACAGTCTTGAATCCTTCTATGCAACGCTGAATGTGAACTTCTTCCCATGACGGATGGAGGAAGAGACAAACAGTTTCATCTCTGAGCGCCTTAGCGTGCGGGCAGAGAGCGTTTTTGTAATCTGCAGATTTGGGATCTGTATATTCCGTTGAGTTGAACGGGAAGTTAACAGAACCGAAGCCGACCTTTTCCTTGTATGCGACTTCTTCGTAAGCTTCGGGCCACTGAATACCGTAGCAGGGTATCTTTTCTGCCTGAAGATCCTTAAGAATATCGGCTGCTTTGCAATCGAGCGCGTTAAGGTCGATAAGCATCGGATACCACCAATAAGCGTTACGTCTTTCCTCGGTGTTATGCGGGAGCTTCTTGATTCCCTTCATACCTGTGAATGCTGCATCATACATAGCGGCAAACTTGCATCTCTTAGCAAGATTCCAATTGTCGAAGCGAGCGAGCTCATTTATACCGATAGCAGACTGCATTTCGGTCATTCTGTAGTTGAATCCGACACGTCTGTGGATATAGGGGAGCTTTTCTTCAAGCGCGAGCATAGACATTCTTGTCTTTACATCGTATCCGTGATCGCGGAAGGAACGAGCTTCCCAGCCGACTTCCTCATCGTTTGTAACGACCATACCGCCTTCGCCGCCGGTTGTAAAATGCTTGGACTGGCAGAATGAGAAGCAACCAACGTCGCCGATCGCGCCGGCCTTGATGCCGTTATATGTACCGCCGAAGCACTGTGCGCAGTCCTCGACAACCTTAAGATTATGCTTTTTAGCAATTTCAAGTATCGGACCCATATCGGCAATACCGCCGTAAAGGTGAACTACTATGATTGCCTTTGTACGAGGTGTAATGAGCGCTTCGATGCAGTTCGGGTCGATCGTGTGATCGTCCGTAACATCAGCGAACACCGGTATAGCGCCTGCCTGTACTACGGAGAATGAGGAAGCGATAAATGAGTAGGAAGGAACAATGACTTCATCGCCGGGGCCGATGTTAAGAGCAGCGAGAGCGATATGTAGCGCAGCAGTACCGTTTGTGCAGGAGACTGCCATCTTTACGCCTTCCCATTTTGCGAATTTCTCCTCGAATTCCATTCCGACCTTGCCGGTCCAGTAGCTTACTTTACCACTCTTAAGAATATCTACGACATCGTCGTAGCTCTTTTCGTCGAACTGGGGCCACATAGGAAATCCGATTTCGGCAATTCCGGCACCGTTCATAACAATTTCTTTTTCGTTTGCCATGTTTTTATGTCCTTTCGTAAAAAAATACATATTAAAAGTCCGAGGTAGCTAATTATGCGAAAAAACAGCATACCTTAAATCTAATTATAGCATAATAGAAGCGAATAAACAATACTTTTTTCAAAAATGTGGAGTTTTATTTGTTTGAATCTTCATAGAAATTATCTGAGTATCGTTCCGACGACGTTACGTTTCGGCGGCTGATCGTCCGAAAAGCGGTATGCCGATTGCGCAATATCTGCGGCTTCGCATATCTTGCTTTCATCAGAGGTGTACAATGTCAGCAAAATATCGCCTGCGTTTACCAGATCGCCGATTTTATGTTTTAGGATTATTCCCGCGGAAAGATCTATCGAATCTTCCTTTGTTTCTCTTCCTGCTCCTAGAAATGTGCATGCATGACCGATGCTTTCTGCATTAATTGCGGAAACGTATCCGCTTGAGTTCGAGCGCACTTCGAAGCGATATGGTGCAATATTCAGCTGTTTACCACCTGTAAAATAAGCGTGATCGCCGCCTTGCTCCGTGATCCACCGCTTGAACATATTATAAGCACGGCCGTCTGAGATAACATTTTCGACTTGCTTTTTTGCTTCAAAAGCAGATATGTTCTTTGAAAGCGAAAGCATTTCAGAGGCAAGCGTTACGCAAACTTCTTTTAAGTCTTGCGGTCCGTTGCCGCGTAGAACCTCAACGGCTTCAATTATTTCAAGTGAATTTCCTACAGCAAATCCAAGCGGTTCATCCATATCCGAAATTACGGCGCACACTTTGCGACCGCATTGCGTGCCGATATCTATCATTGTTTTTGCGAGATCAACGGCATCGTCGTATGTTTTCATAAATGCACCGGAGCCGTATTTTACGTCAAGCACGATTGACTTGGCACCGGCCGCAAGCTTCTTACTCATAATACTGGAGGCGATGAGCGGAATAGAATCTATAGTGGCCGTCACGTCGCGCAGAGCGTAGATCAGCTTATCGGCCGGAGCCATATTGCCGCTTTGTCCGACTACTGCCAGTCCGATATTTCGCACTTGCGCGAGAAAGCGTTCCGGTGAAATTGCGGTTTCGTATCCGTCAAATGATTCGAGCTTATCAACAGTTCCGCCGGTATGTCCGAGTCCGCGCCCTGACATTTTTGCGACAATGCCGCCTAAAGAGGCAACTATGGGCGCCACTATGATCGTTGTTTTGTCGCCTACTCCGCCTGTGGAATGTTTATCGACGCTTCTCTCTCCGAATTCGGAGAGGTTAAGCATATCGCCCGAATTTGCCATTATGTCGGTCATATCGGCTGTTTCTCGTGGAGTCATTCCTTTTATAAACATTGCCATAAGTAACGCGCTTACTTGATAATCCGGAATTGTATGCGCCGTGAATCCATTGATTGCAAAGCTGAGTTCTTCGTAAGTCAGTTCAAGTCCGTCGCGTTTCTTTTTTATGATATCATAAATATGCATGGCATCTCCTGATTAAAGCGAAAATGAATATGGTAGCATATCTTTTAACGTATAAGTTGATACGTTATTTTTGCCGACCAAAAATATAACGAAATCGTCATCGCAAAATTCACGCATGGTTTGGCGGCATACGCCGCATGGTGGAGTTGATATCACGCCATTTGCTCCTCCAGCAATAGCGATTGCCGAAAATTTACGTTCTCCGTCGGATACCGCTTTGAAAATTGCGACGCGCTCCGCGCAAACGGTTGGAGAAAATGAGGCATTTTCAATATTGCAGCCGGTATATATTTTTCCTGAACAAGTAAGGAGTGCGGCTCCGACATTAAAATTTGAATACGGTGCGTAAGATTTTTTCATCATATCGACAGCGATAGATGAAAGCTTATTCTGCGTTGCTATATCGAGTTTCATGGCGTCAGACCTTTTTGCAATTTGCTCGTGCTTTGAACGATTCTGTGCTATTTTTGCTGTCCTGCACGGCAATATCAAGCGCAATTTCCATCATTGATAAAAATGCTTCTTGCCGTTCTTCGCCGCTTGTCGCTTCGCCGGTAACTATATTGTCGGAAACGGTACAGATGGCAAGCGCGTGTGCATTAGGTCCGCTTTTTGCAGCATTCATGTAAAGCGCGGCAGCTTCCATTTCGATTGCAAGAACACCCATTTCAGCCCATTTTGCCGAAGCGGTAGTATCGGCAGAGTAGAATGTGTCTGATGACAAAAGATTTCCGACATGATAAGTGATATCGCGCTTTTCGCACTGTTCAACAGCGGTGGTAAGAAGAGTGTAATCCGCGATAGGAGCGAATGTTCCGTTCAAATTGTATTGCGAGGCATACGATGAATTGGTGCAAGCGCCCATTCCGATAATGATATCGCGTATTTTAATATCGCTGTTTAATGCGCCGGCTGTGCCGACTCTGATGATGTTTTTTACGTTGTAGAAATTAAATAATTCGTAGCTGTATATTCCTATTGAGGGCATTCCCATTCCGCTTGCCATTACGGAT
>CAYXNQ010000125.1:0-4322 GCA_964466545.1 uncultured Lachnospiraceae bacterium
TCTTTACAGTATAATATTTCTTTAAGGAGATAATATAAAATGTCTATCGAAACTTTAGTTGCTTTTTCCAATAAGTACGGTCGCAATCCGGACTATGTCCTTGCCGGAGGCGGCAATACGTCAATGAAGGATAAGACCTATCTTTACATAAAGGGAAGCGGTGTTTCTCTTGCGGATATAACCGCCGACGGATTTGTAAAGATGAAGCGTTCGTCGCTCAACGCGATCATGACGCGCGAATACAGCGCGGAGAGCGCACAGCGAGAGGCGGAGGTGCTCGCCGATCTCATGGATTCGAGAATGAAGGGCGAGGAAGCAAAGCGTCCGTCTGTCGAAACGCTTCTTCACAATCTGTTTCCGCAGAAATACGTTTTGCACGTTCATCCCGCTATAGTAAACGGTATGACCTGCTCGCGTGATTTTGAAAAAACGGCAAAGAAGCTGTTCCCCGACGCAGTGCTCGTTCCGGAGGTAGAGCCGGGCTATACACTTGCGAAAAAATGCGAGGAGAAGCTTGCCGAGGCAAGAGCCGACGGTAAAAACGTAGAGCTTCTGTTCCTCCAGAATCACGGCGTGTTCTTCGCGGCGGATTCACGTCTCGCGCTTGACCGCTTGGCAAACGGCGTTATGAAAACGCTTTCGGCGCAGATAACACGCAGCGCGGATTTCACTGCCTACGACGAGAGCCGCGCCGAAGCTGCAAAGATCGCTCCGGCTATCCGTATGCTTTACGATAAGGACGGTATGGCGAGAGTTACCTATACCGCGAACAACGAGATCATGCGCTTGGCGGAATCGCGCGAAAACTTCAGCGTCATGCTTCGCCCGTTTACCCCCGATCATATCGTTTATTGCAAGGCCGAGCCGCTTTACGCCGAAAATCCCGACGTTGCGGAGCTTACCGTAGCTTTTGAAGATATAAAGAGCCGTCGCGGATTTTCGCCGAAGGTCATATTCGTTCGCGGCGTCGGAATGTTCACGGTCGGAAAGACTAAAAAGGAAGCCGATACCGCCGCTGCCGTTTGGCTTGACGCCGTAAAGATCGCGGTTTATTCCGAAAGCTTCGGCGGCGCTTCGCATATGTCCGAATATATGACTGACTTTATCGTCAATTGGGAGGTCGAAAGCTATCGCAGTAAGGTATCTCTTGCCGGCGCGAGCGCGAGATCTCTCAGCGGCAAGATCGCGATCGTTACCGGAAGCGCGCAGGGCTTCGGTGCGGGAATCGCGGAGTTCCTTGCGTCAGAAGGCGCGGCTGTCGTTATCGCGGATATGAACGAGGCGGGAGCTGTGGCAACTGCCGAAAGAATAAGAAACGAATATAAAGCGGAAACGCTTGCGTGCCGCGTCAACGTTACCGACGAAGCGTCCGTTGCCGCTATGGTTGAATCCGTTGCGCTCACCTTTGGCGGACTTGACGTGTTCGTAAACAATGCCGGAATCGTTCGCGCAGGCGGACTTGAGGAAATGACGGTATCTAATTTCAATCTCGTTACAAACGTAAACTATACGGCATATTTCATTTGCGCTAAGTATGCGAGCGCGGTTATGAAGACCGAGCGCGCCGTTTCTCCCGATTACATGACGGATATAATCGAGATCAATTCAAAATCCGGTCTCGCGGGAAGCAATAAGAATTTTGCTTATGCGGGAAGCAAATTCGGCGGTCTCGGACTTACGCAATCGTTTGCGATGGAGCTTGCGCCGTTCGGAATTAAGGTCAACGCGATCTGCCCCGGCAATTTCCTCGACGGTCCGCTGTGGTCAGATCCAGAAAAGGGACTTTTCGTTCAGTATCTTAACGCAGGAAAGGTTCCCGGAGCCAAGACGGTTGCGGACGTCAGACGTTTCTATGAGGCTAAGGTCCCGCTCGGACGCGGTTGCAGAACCGAGGACGTTAATCGCGCCGTTAAGTATATAATTGAACAAAAATATGAGACAGGACAGGCAGTTCCGGTTACAGGCGGACAGGAAATGTTGAAATAATAAGAACAAACTGTTAATTGTTCGCAAAAAACAGCGAATAATGTTGTATTAATTGCTAATTGACAAAAAGCGGCAAAAGAACTAAAATAGTATTAATGACATTTGTTTGAATTTCCTAGGAGCCGTATATGAGAGGTAGAAGAAAAGCCGTTAAGATCTCCGATGCTGAGTGGACCGTAATGCAGGTTTTGTGGAATGCGTTTGACGAAAAGCGCGAGGGCGGTCTTACGCTCGGCGAGATAGTCGGTGCAGCTGCGGAAAATTCTAATTGGAGCAGTACGACGATCCGCACGTTAGTCGTCAGACTTGCCGAAAAAGGCGCTGTCGTTATCGACAAAACGAGCGGGGTGTATAGGTATTCTCCGAAAACGGATCGCGACGAATGTAAGAGGGAAGAGCTCAACACGTTTGTGAAACGTGTGTTTAACGGTTCGTATTCCGATCTCGTGGATTTTCTTGCGGAAATCGTCGGTCGCGATGAGATGAAACAGCTGGTCTTATCCGAAAAATCCGAATAAACGCGCATCTGTTGCCGCTTTTTCGACTGTAATAATTTTTTTGAAAAAACTATTGATTTTGCGTGAAATGTATGCTATAATATAAAACGTTGTAAAAATGCGATAACATTTCACATTGAGAAAGGAATGAATAGAATCATGAAGGACGGAATTCATCCTGCATATAAGGAAGTAACGATTCGCTGCGCCTGCGGTGAAACTGTTGTAACACGTTCCACGAAGAGCGATGCAAACGGAGAGCTTCGTACAGAAGTTTGCTCTAAGTGCCATCCCTTCTTCACAGGTAAGCAGAAGTTCGTTGACGCCGGCGGTCGCGTTGATAAGTTCAAGCGTCGTCTCGGTATGAGCAAGAACTGATTGTCGTTTATACGAAATAGGCAGGATAGAAATGTTTTGGCGTTTCTGTCCTGCTTTGTTTTTTGGAGGCTTATGACAGATAAGGAAAATTTTGAAGTGTGCGAGGAGCGACCGCGAAAAGCCGCGCTCGTCGCAATCTATAAGCAGGGCGAGGAACGCGAATGTAAGACGAGTCTTGAGGAACTTGCTCGCCTCCTTGAGACTGCCGGCGGCGAATGTGCCGTTGTTCTTACACAGATGCGACCGTCGCCTGACCGAAGGACCTGTATCGGAAGCGGCAAGCTTCTCGAACTTGCGGAAGCGTGTGAAAACAACGATATCACGCTCGTGGTGTTCGATTCGGAGCTGTCGCCGTCTCAGCTGCGCGAAGTGGAATCCGAGCTTCCGGACGGTTGCGAAGTCCTTGACCGCAGTATGCTTATCCTCGATATTTTTGCATCGCACGCGGTATCGGCGGAGGGACGGCTTCAGGTCGAGCTTGCTCAGCTTAAGTATACCGCGCCGCGACTTGCGGGCAAGGGTACGGATCTTTCGCGGCAGGGTGGCGGAATCGGCACGAGAGGTCCCGGCGAGACCAAGCTCGAAACGGACAGACGCCGGATAAGAGAACGCGCCAACGCGCTTGAGGCCGAGCTTAAAAAGCTTGAATCCAATCGCCTGACAATGCGTGCCTCTCGCGACCGCGCGGGAGTGAAAAAATGCGCTATCGTCGGATATACAAACGCCGGAAAATCTACGCTGATGAACGCGCTCACGGGTGCGGGAGTTTTAGCTGAGGATAAGCTTTTCGCTACGCTCGATCCCACGACGAGACAGTATACGCTCCCCGCGGGTTCTAAGCTTTTGCTTACTGATACCGTCGGACTGATACGCAATCTTCCACACCACCTTATTCATGCGTTCAAATCAACGCTCGACGAGGCGGTATATGCCGATATGCTGATGATCGTAGCCGACGCTTCCGACGAGGAGATGCCGGCGCACCTGACCGTGACCGAGAATCTGCTCGCGGAGCTTGGCGCGATCGGCAAGCCGACTTTGTATGTGTTCAATAAATGCGACGCCTGTGATGACCGCGAGCTTCTGGAGAGCGCCGCTCGCAGCGCGACGATGAGCGGAGCCGACGTTATATTTATCTCGGCAAAAACAGGCGCGGGGCTTGCCTCGCTTGCGGAAAAGCTGGAGAAGCTCGCGCGTGCGGGACGTCAGCTCGTGAAGCTTCTGCTTCCGCAAAGCGAAGGCGGATATCTCGGCGTAATATATGATAAGGGAGACGACGTTCGCGTGAATTACACCGAAAAAGGTATTGAGGTCGAAGCGATACTCGATGAAAAGCTTCGCGGACAACTCGGAAGGTTTATTGTATGAGCGCTTTTGAATATGACAGAGCGAAGATCACGCTTGCAGGAGAGGGATACGCCGAGATCGAAGAAAAAAGATCGGTGTTTATTGCGCACGCGG
>CAYXNQ010000126.1:0-4304 GCA_964466545.1 uncultured Lachnospiraceae bacterium
AGATTAGATAACAAAAAGCTTCCTCCCTGCGCCGACGACAAGTCCATAAGGCATACGCCTCGCATAATTATTATATAACACTTTACCGCAAAAATCAATATATGCCGGCAATAAATTTCACACCGTTCGACAGTTTTACGAAAAAATCAAAAAAGCGAGAGCTGTTTTGCTCTCGCTTTTTCAGCTGAGATTACTGAAGATCGGGAAATATCTTTGCGTCGCACGCGGGACAATTAAGCTCCTTGGGATCGATCGATGCGTCAAAATGAATGATCTCGTGGCAAGCGGGACATTCAACCTGCATCATATCGTCGCAGTCGTCACAGTCACAATCGCAGTCACAGTCATCGCAATCGTCGCAATCGCAGTCGTCACAGTCACAGTCGCAATCGTCATCGGAATACACGAACTCCTCAAGATCGCCGAGATCGTGATCTATTTCGTCAGCGTACTCCTCAAGCGTCTCTACCTTAGAAGAAAGCTTTGATATCTCATCGCTCATATCGGATATAAGAGAAAGCATTGCGTCGATAAGCTTGCCCTCTGATGTGGTCTTATCTATATTGAGACCGTCAGCCAAGCCCTTAACATATGCGCTTTTTTCACCGAGATTCATATTAGATCCTCCTAAATTAAGTTTAATTCAAAGAACGGGAATTACGCTCTTTCGAGATATTCGCCTGTACGTGTGTCAATCTTAACAACGTCGCCTTCGTTTATGAAAAGCGGAACTCTGATCGTCGCACCTGTCTCAACCTCTGCGTTCTTAGACGCGCCGGTAGCTGTATCGCCTCTTACGCCGGGCTCGCACTTGGAGATCGTAAGCTCAACGAACATCGGGCTTTCAACAAGGAATACCTCGCCCTTGTAAGAATTAACGCGGCACATCATTTCTTCCTTAACAAAACGGAAGCTGTCGGAAAGCTTATCCGAATTTATCGGAATCTGCTCATATGTTTCCATATCCATAAAGTAATAAAGATCGCCGTCGTTATACATATACTGCATATCCTTACGGTCGATACGCGCGTCCTGGAACTTATCCGTAGGGTTAAATGTGCGTTCAACAACCGCGCCGCTGATAACATTCTTCATCTTCGTGCGGACAAACGCAGCACCCTTGCCGGGCTTTACGTGCTGGAATTCAACGACCTGCCAAACCTGACCGTCGCCCATATCGAATGTTACGCCGTTTCTGAAATCGCCTGCTATTACCATAATGAATGTATCCAAGCAATCTGCTCGGATTTACTCCTTTCAAATATTGCTCATTTATTGCGTATAATTACATACTATTATACACCTATTTTAAGTATATTTGCAACACGCAAAACTGCACAATTTCTACAGAATCCTTCGCAGTTCTTTTGGGTATTTCGTCAAATTCTCGGCGCCGCTTTCGGTGATCAATACCATATCCTCGATCCTACAACCATACAGTCCCTCAACATATATTCCCGGCTCTACGGTAACGATCTCACCGGAAGCCAAATGCTGTTCTTTCGGCGAGCGCGGCGCAAGATTCGGCGCCTCATGGATCAAAAGTCCGACGCCGTGACCGAGACTGTGTCCGAAGCAACCCTCGTATCCTGCACCGTTGATGATATCGCGAGCCGCTTTGTCGCACTCGAAATTATATGCGCCGCAGACTGCAGTTTCGATTCCCGCAAGCTGCGCTCTCAGTACTGTATCGTACAGATGTTCCATTTTATCGTCAGGCTCGCCTATCACAAACGTTCTCGTCATATCGGAATGATATCCGTCGACCGTCGCTCCGAAATCTATAGTGAGGAAGCCCTTTTCAAGCTTAACATTACGCGGTACTCCGTGAGGACTTGACGAAGCTGAGCCGGAAACAGCTATAGTATCAAAGCTGCGGTCATCGGATCCATTTTGCTTCATCAGAAACTCAAGCTCCGCCGCGACCTGTTTCTCAGTCATATCGGAATGTATGCGCGCGATAAGCTCGTCGAGCGACTTTTCCGCAATTCTCTGCGCTTTTACGATCTTCTCTACCTCATCGGGAGTTTTGACCTGCCTGAGACGCGCGGGAAGCGCAGCCGCCTCTACAAACTCCGCGTCCGGCAATATGCGCTTAAGTATTTGATATTCTCTGAACGTAAGCGAATCTTCTTCGATGCCGATCTTGGCATATTTGCCCGCGTATTTCGGAAGCCAATCGGAAATAGCGCCCTCCGGCATCACAACAGTACACCATTCCGCAGCTTCGCGCTTCGCCGCTTCGGTATATCTGAAATCCGCAAATACGTAAATCGTCTCGTCGGTAACGAGCAGTTGACCGTCGGGATTGTAAAAATGAGAGAGATATCTGTGATTCTCCGGAGAGGTGATCCACAGCGCGTCTATAGAATTGTCACGCATAGCATCTCTTATCTTATCAAAAACTGTCATTAATATTATATCCTTTCAATAGTAATATCGTCGATTAATGTTCTCGTCGCACGCAAAAAGAAGTTAAAGCGCCCACGTCGCAAGGTCAAGCCCCTCTGGTAGCGAAGCCTCATTATTGCGAGCATACTTTTTAATTATCGGTCGCTCAAGACGGCGCTTAAATCTCCAAAAAAACGTGCGCTTGTCGTTTATGGGCGGAACGGCAAACGCCGTAATATGAGCGTTGCGAGCCGCAAGCACGTCCGTAAATAGCTGATCTCCAAGTAGTGCAGTTCCCTCTCGCTCCGCACCGGCTTCCCTAATCGCAGCTAAAAGCTTGTCAGCAAACGGCTTCCCGCTTTTCGCATACGCGATATATCCAAGGTCACGGTTAAATCTTTCCACGCGTTCGATGTCGTTATTTGAAACAAAGGCTACCTTTATACCTTCCCTTTCAAGCACGTGCAACCAGTTCAATACGCGGTCTGTCGGCTCGGGGTCATCGTATGTGACCAATGTATTATCAATATCGCATATTAAAAACGAAATCCCGCGTCCTTTCAAAAATTCGGCAGTGTAATCTCCGTAGCTCGGCAATAATATATCCGGCGCTAAAATTTTATAGAAAAGCATACCGTTCCCTTCGGCAAAATCACCTGCCGCCTTTGATAATCTTCATTGTTTCCACTGCTGTTATTATATCAAACATAAGTAAATAAGTCAAGAAAAATCGATATGCAATGAGAAGCGCGTAAAGAAAGGGACTCACCGTTATGAGTAGTCCCTTTGTGTATGTTATCTATCTAAATCGGTCCCCCGATCATCCTGCCACCAAGCAAATTCGTCATAATCTTTCGGTGAAGAATTTGACTTCATTTCAGACTTTATGAAAAGCCACGCAAAACAGATAGGTATGCTTAGCCAAGTTAAAACTGGCGCTTTGAACGCAAACAGACCCGCTCCGATGATTGTAAAGATCATAAATTCTCCCGCCTATGATACTCTATCGAAATATTAACTTATCTAAAATTGCGCAACAAAAATTGCACTTCGGCACCAACACTTTGCTATCGTCTACACCGAATTTCGCCGTCAAGGTATGCCTATTATTTTATCAATTCAAATAACACCACGATCGGTATTATAAGTACGGCAACGATCCAGATCATACGTCCTCCTTAAAATATCTTCATAACACCGGATTTCTCGCAGGAATGTTCCGCTGATCAGCGCTCCATTTTGCTACAAAGTTCACGGTGCATCATGGTTAATTTACAAAATCTTACCAATAGATGATTATAGTACACTTTTCTAATAATGTCAATAACACTTTTGGTATTGCAAGACAACTTTAATGAAATCAAACTCTGTTGGTAAAACAAAAATACCGGGCAGAGAACTTAATCTCTACCCGGTATCTCTATGACAATTCCGAAACATTTTTTCACGATAAAAAAGTTCGGATTTGTCGGTTGTGGTCGGAGTGACAGGGCTCGAACCTGCGGCCTGATGGTCCCAAACCACCCGCGCTACCAACTGCGCCACACCCCGATGAGTGAAATATTGATTTTTAGACTGATTTCTGTAAGTGGTCAAACCTGTGGTCAAAACGATTTTTGAAAACGGATTCGGAATTTATTATACGCAGAAAATGCAGTGTTTTCAAGGGTTTTCGACGATTTTTGTTTTGCGACACAGAGGGGCGGCAACTTGCTCCCAAATGCAGCGCCCTACCAACTGGGCTACACCCCGAAGCGGATATTCGCCCGGATCGCAGGCCACGGCGGTCGACCGCGCCCTCGCAACGGTGTTATTATATCAGAAAAAATTGCCGTTGTCAAGTGATTTTTTGAGCCGCAGCACGGCTCACGCATGAAAAGTCGCGGCGAAGGAGAGGACATCGGCAAGGAAAG
>CAYXNQ010000127.1:0-4224 GCA_964466545.1 uncultured Lachnospiraceae bacterium
GGATATGAGCATGATCTGCGCAGTGAAATTGCATTCGGACGCGAAAACGGTCACTATCGCTTTACAAATTATCTTCACCGAAACGCCGAGCTTTATCCGCAGCATGCAATCGGTCCGATAATGAAATATCTCAATATTAATCACGGAAATCGCTTTCTTTCGCTTACTTCTACAGCCAGCAAAGCGCGCGGACTTCATGAATTTCTGATGAAAGAAAAGGGCGATAATTATGACGCGTCGCATTTTGATTTTAAGCAAGGCGACATTGTTACTACCGTAATCAAATGCGCTAACGGCGAAACTGTTCTTCTGACGCACGATACAACGCTTCCACGCCCATATTCACGCGCAGGCAGAGTTCAAGGCACGAAAGGTATCTGGATGGAAGATAAAGATGCCGTTTCATTCGGAGAAAAATGGGAGGCGTTTAACGATTACTCGACGGACGAACGTTATGAGCACCCTCTTTGGAGAGATATGCGCCTGCATCCCGAAAAAATGGAATCTGGGCACGGTGGAATGGATTTTCTCGTACTCGACGCCTATATGACGAGCTTACGCCGCAATCAAATACCGCCGATAGATGTTTACGACGCTGCGGTGCTTATGTCAATAACCGCTTTATCGGAAATGTCTATTGCACAGGGTAGCGCGCCGGTCTCGATCCCCGATTTCACATCTGGCGAATGGATGTGGCCCCGCGAAAATCCGGATTCCCCATACGCGCTCGATGACGTATACTGTGACAGGTATTAATTAGCCTTTCAATGAATTACTTATCTCTCTTTTCTACTATCGCTACACTGTTTCTTTTGTTGGCATGCGGTTACATCGCAGGAAAGCTAAATATCATTGATGAAGTAGCGCGAAAAAAGCTTTCAAAGCTCGTTGTATCTATAGGTCAACCGTTTCTGATCATATCGTCCATAACAAATGTAGAGTACACAAAAAAGAACTTGGTGATTGCACTTATAATCCTCGTGCTTGGATTTTTGCAACATTCGTTTATGGCATTATATGCTTATTTTGCAGCAAAGCCGTTCAAAGATCTCGATGAACGAAAAATAATTGAATTTTCTCTTGTTTTCGCAAACGCGGGTTTTATCGGCTTCCCCATATTAAAATCGCTGATGGGAGATATCGGGCTATTCTATGGCGCATTTTACATAATGAGCTTTCATATTTTCATATGGACGCGCGGCATAGCGATCTTGGCTCGCGGTCGCTCTGACATCAAGCTTACATTGAAAGGTGCGCTAATAAATTACGGTACAGTTCCCTGCTTTATTGGATTTGCTTGGTTTATGACCGGTCTGTCGTTGCCTGCATTTTTTGCGGATTTCGCCGGCTACCTTGCTGAAATGTGCACTCCAATCTCCGTAATGATAACAGGTGCATTACTCTCGACTAAAGCGCTCAAGGAAATTTTTGCTCAGCCGAAAGTATATTATCTATCTTTGCACAAGCTACTGCTTCTTCCGATGCTTGTATGCATTATTATGAAGCTTGTCGGCGCTCCGGAAAATATCATAATGTTCTCTACAATTGTCGCCGCTATGCCTACGGGTGCAGTTGCGTCAATGATGTGTGAGCTGTATGATATTTCGCCGGCATTTGCCTCGCAAGGTGTTGGCACAACTTCCCTTCTCACTACCGTGGCATTGCCAATCGTGATTCTCGTAATGGATTTTGTTATAAAGAATTTCCCGACGATCGTTAATATATCTGCATTTCTTCCGCAGATATGACCGCGAAATATAATATTTTTTAAAAAAAGCTATTGACACAGGCGAATAATTGTGATATACTCTGTAAAGCTTATTGCTTTACAGAGTATATCTGTTATTTCTTGAAAAGATTTTGTGTAAAGGCAAATATATGTTTGAAAAGGATATGCACGTCACGCTTTTAATCGATTATTACGGAGATATCCTCAGCGAGCGAAAGCGTAGCCTATTAGAGCTTTACTATAACGAAGATTATTCATTGGCAGAAATCGCCGAAAACACAGGGCTCACAAGGCAAGGCGTGCGTGATTCGGTAAAAAAAAGCGTTGCGGAACTATATGCACTCGACGAAAAATTGCGCCTGCTCAACCGCACCGAAACGCTGAAAAATGAAATTTCAAAGATAACGGCAAAGCTCGATGATATTCTGAAATGCGATAATGAAATTTGTCGAAAAAGTTTACTCGATATAAAAAAAGAACTTGAAGAAATAACGTTCTGACAACATTAATTATTTGATTAATAGGAGGCGGTGGTTTGCCCGTGTTTCAAAGCCTATCCGATAAGCTCGCCAATGCGTTCAAAAAATTCAAAAATAAAGGCAGACTTACCGAAAGTGACGTAAAAGAGGGCATGCGCGAGATCAAGCTTGCGCTCCTCGAAGCAGACGTTAATTTTAAGGTCACAAAAGATTTTGTGAAAAAAGTTTCAGAGCGGGCGGTGGGTGCCGATGTTCTTGAGAGCTTAGTCCCCGCACAGCAGATCATTAAGATCGTAAACGAAGAATTAATAGCTTTAATGGGACAGTCTCAGGCAAAGCTCGAAATATCATCAAAGCCCCCGACGATCGTAATGATGGTCGGACTGCAAGGTTCGGGAAAGACAACACACTCCGGAAAGCTCGCCGGTATGTATAAGAAGCAAGGAAAAAATCCGCTTCTTGTTGCGTGTGACGTATATCGTCCAGCCGCGATCGACCAGTTAAAAGTCGTCGGTGACCGCCTCGGTATTCCGGTTTTCTCACTCGGTACCATTTCACCTGTCGAAATCGCAGAAAAAGCCGTTGAGCATGCTAAACGCAACGGTTTCGATATGGTCTTTCTTGACACCGCGGGTCGACTTCACGTTGATGAAGTTCTTATGACGGAACTAAAAGATATTAAATCCAAGACAGATCCGACTGAAATTTTGCTTGTCGTTGACTCTATGACAGGTCAAGATGCCGTAAACGTTGCCGAAGCATTCAACGCTTCTCTCGATATCACCGGAGTTATCCTCACAAAATTAGACGGAGATACACGAGGCGGAGCTGCCCTATCAGTCCGCTACGTTACCGGAAAGCCGATTAAGTTTGTGGGAACGGGCGAGAAGCTTGATGCGATAGAACCTTTCTATCCGGATCGTATGGCATCGCGAATACTCGGCATGGGAGACGTCCTAACGCTTATTGAAAAAGCTCAGCAAACCTTTGACGAAAAAAAAGCGATCGAGCTTGAGCGAAAATTGAAAGAATCCACATTTACCTTAAGCGATTATCTCGATCAATTCAGACAAATCAAAAATATGGGGTCGGTGCAAGATCTTGTCGGCATGATTCCCGGTGTAAAGGCAAGCGATCTTCAAAACGCTCAATTTGACGAGAAAGCAATCGCCAAGACCGAAGCGATCATTCTCGCCATGACTCAAAAGGAACGCGAGCAACCGTCAATTATAAATTCATCGAGAAAAAAGCGAATTGCCGCAGGAAGTGGAACATCGGTTGAAGAAGTTAATCGTCTTTTGAAGCAGTTTGATCAGATCAGCAAAATATTTAAGCAGTTTTCCGCTCAGCGCGGACGCAAAAACAAGATGAAAATGCCGTTCAATTTCAGATAAACGGGTTTTTATATATTATTTATTATTTTATATTTCAGGAGTACTAACATGGCAGTAAAAATCAGACTCAGAAGAATGGGTGCTAAGAAAGCTCCCTTCTATCGCATCGTTGTAGCAGATTCAAGATATCCTCGCGACGGTAGATTTATCGAAGAAGTAGGATACTACAATCCTATGACAAATCCCGCGACCATAAATCTCGAATCCGACAAGATCAAGACATGGATCGACAACGGCGCTCAGCCCACCGAAACCGTTAAATCCATTCTTGTAAAAAACGGTATCATTAAATAATCGTTGACGATATGACGGATACGGAAATCACAGTTGATCTCGGACGGATCCTGGAAGATATCGCTAAAGCTATCGTCGATAATCCGGACTCGGTCAACGTAAAGACCGAGTCACAGGATGACGGCACAATTAATCTTACGCTATCCGTTGCCGAATCCGATATGGGTATGATCATCGGAAAGCACGGTAAAATTGCGCGCGCAATCAGAACAGTTATGAAATCAGCCGCAAAATTTGCCGATAAAAAAGTCGTTATCGAGATAAAATAAGCACACTTCCCTGCATTACATTAAAATGCGGGGATTTTGCTTTTTATCATTGAATTTTT
>CAYXNQ010000128.1:0-4199 GCA_964466545.1 uncultured Lachnospiraceae bacterium
AATTACAGGAGACTTAGCAGCGGCCGCCGCTTCTGTGATAGCCTGGATTATTTCCATGTTATTGATATTGAAAGCGCCGATGGCATAACCGCCCTCGTAAGCCTTCTTGAACATTTCCTTTGTGGTTACAAGTGCCATAATGATAAACTCCTTATGATTATTTGTTCGTTATTATTGTACCGCATATCGTGAGAAAAATCAAGTAATTTGCATAATTTTTCCTGCGGCGCGGTGCTTTGTCGTTCAAATGTCAGAATAGGCGTGGATCGATTGCTGTGTTGACGATCTTCAGACCGCCTTTTTCGGCAAGTCGAAGCGTCTGTGCCGCTCCTCCTTGCTCTTTTGTGCAATATGCAATGCAGACGGATGCGTGATCTGTCATCCAAATATTGCGTTTTCGCATACAGCCGTCGTAATACAGATCGCTGATATACAAAATGTCATCCGCTTCACCGAGAATATATTTATAAAGCTTGAGCAGTGGCAGCGAGCGCCATTTTGCCGTTTGGTTTCGGCAGGGAAGCGCCAGAAGCAGCCTGACGTCCCGAAGCTCCTGTCGCATAACGATCACACGGCAAGCTGCTATCGTGTCATATCCGGGCGCGCCGCCGGCGATAAATATTTTGGCGCCCTCATTTGCCGCGCGTTTTATCGCGCTGTCCGTCAGGGCGATTATGTCGTTGGTCTTTCCGCTTGGAATGTCTCGGTGACCTGTGAAGCAGACCGCGGTGCTTTTGTCTATATCGAAGCTCTCGGCGTCTCTCGGTGAATAGATCGTAAAATCACTTCCGTTTCTTAAAGGTGACTTTGGATATAGCGTTCGTAATAAAACATATATTGCTGAGCGATGCCGGCGTTTTTACCGAAAAGGGTATGATCGAGCGAGCCACCGAATCTCGTATCTATAATTCGCCTGATCCAAACGTCTATCGGAAAGGCCTCGGTCTTTCCGAATCCGAACAAAAGGGCGCAGGACGCGACCTTCTCTCCGACGCCTTTTACACTCATCAGTGAGAGCTTGGACTTTTCATACGAGCTTTCTGTGCTGATTTCATTAAGATTCAGATTCCCTGAGGCGATTTTTTCCGCGCAGTCGAGTATGTATTTTGCTCTGAACCCCGTTTTTAGTGCAAAGATTCCTTCCTCGCCCGCGTTCACAAGCGCTTCGGCGGTGGGAAATGCGTATTCGATCTTTGAGCTGTCTACTGAGATCGGCGAGCCGTATTTTTCGCACATCGCCGCCACGATCTTCTTGATCCTCGGAATGTTGTTATTCTGAGATATAATGAATGAGCAGAGCGTTTCAAAAGGCTCCTGCCTGAGTATTCTGATGCCGCGCGAGGCTTCTACGGCTGCGCGCATTACACAATCATAAGGCGGAGCAAGTGCGTTTTCTATTGCGCGATCTATGTCGTCGTAATCTACGTTGAGCGCAAGATAGTTTTTCCAGATGCTTTCAAAGTCTTTGTCGGTAGCTCCGTATATCGTGATATCGTCGGGCGTATCCTGCGCGAATATTACGTACTTCCCGTAGGCTACTCCGCCGACCGCATAGTTATGCTTTGATCTTACCTCGGAAAAGCGAAAACACTGTCCGCAGTCGAACGTCTTTTGCACGGAATAGTTTCCGCAGCCTCCGAGCTTAACAAAAGGCACGGTGCCTACGATTCCGCTTTCTTTTATATCAGCCATCGCTCTCACGCTTTGCTTCCGCCACTTCCGGCGACGCCGATAAAAAAGCGATCGCTCGCTCCGGCGCATTTTTCGAGTCGTACCACGGTTCTTCTGTATAGCGGTAATCGAATTTTTTGCAGAACCACGATACGTCAGAACAGAGCTTGTCGAGATACGCTTCCATTGTTTCCGAGATAGCGGCGTAAAACGAGCCGAAATTCTTTTTGTTCATTTGCTCTTTTGCCGCCGAAAGAAATCTTGCGTAATGCGGTAGGCAAAAATACGGCTGGAGCGCGCATTTTTCGCGAAAAGCTTCATCGCGTTCCCAAAGTATCGCCGCCGTTTCGAGCATTGCGGTAAAATTCCGCTCCGTTCGCGAGCAAACATAGCATGATGACGCGATTTTTTTGAGCGAGTCTTTTGTTTTCGTGGCGACGGAAGCGGAATTTACGCCGCTTTTCAGATTTTCGTGAATATGATCGAGATGGCTTTCGAGCATAAGAGCGAGCGGCAAGCGCTTGCCCATGGCGAGCATTTTTTTGTAATGCTCCGGGCAAAAGCCCATTTCGTTGGTCTTGATCCTTATATCCGGCTCCATCATCGACGCACCGAGGATCAGTGACAGCTCGTCGGATTCAAGCTTATTGTAAAGTGCGCAAAACGGACAGCCGAGCGAGTGATCGTCTCGCGAGGCTTCAAAGGCTTCGTTTACGGGAATCGTATAAATCTGTTCCATAATAACCGTTCCGATCTAATGTGATAGCCGACAGTGGCAAATGTAATGTGATTTTTCAGCAAATTCCGAATATTTGCTAAGTTGTACTGTACAAAAAACGAAAAATGTGATATACTGAATAATGTATAAATAAAGTATAGCATATATCGTGAATAAATTCAAGTAAAGGAAAATAAAATGAGTATTTATTTGCAGGATCTACACTCTAAAGAAGCCTTTATCTGCGACATGGACGGCGTGATATATCACGGCAATACGCTTCTCCCAAATGTGCCGAGCTTTGTGGATTGGCTTTATAAAAACGATAAAAAGTTTTTGTTTTTGACAAATTCGAGCGAGCGTTCGCCGCGTGAGCTTTCGCTGAAGCTGAAGCGCATGGGCCTTGATATCGGAGAGGAGCATTTCTATACGAGTGCTCTCGCTACGGCGTCTTTTCTTGCAACGCAGTGTCCGGGCGGAAGCTGCTATGTTATCGGCGAACCGGGACTTGTTAACGCTTTGTACGATGCGGGCTTCATGATGAACGATTATAATCCCGATTATGTTGTGTTCGGAGAAACGCGCTCGATCACGTATGAAAAGATTGAACATGCGGTAAAGCTCGTTCAGCGCGGAGCAAAGCTGATCGGCACAAATCCCGACCTCACCGGACCTACCGACGCGGGCATCATGCCGGCTACGCGCGCGCTTATCGCGCCGATAGCTATGGCTACGGGCAAGGAACCGTATTTTGTCGGTAAGCCGAATCCGCTGATCATGCGCCACGCGCTCAAAAAGCTGGAGGTAAGGCGCGTAAACGCCGCGATAATCGGCGACAGAATGGATACTGATATAATCGCCGGCATCGAAAGTGAGCTTGATACGGTACTCGTTCTTTCGGGAGTTACGTCTCTCGAAACGATAGATATGTTCCCGTACCGTCCGAAATATGTTATGAGCGGAGTCGGAGATATCGTCAAGGACGAGATTCCCGAGCTGTATAAATGATCCGATCACGGAAGAATAACGAAAGTATTGCAGAGGTTAAACGATATGATAAAGCATATAATTTTATGGAAGCTTAAGCCGAATGTCTGTGCCGAGACGGCTGTCAATGAAGCTAAGGCACGCCTTGAGGCGCTTAACGGAAAGATCCCCGGAATGATCTCGCTTAAAGTTCGTACCGATAAGCTTGCTTCATCCAATGCCGATATGATGCTCGATTCTTCTTTTGAGGACGTGGCGTCGCTTGCGGGATATCAGACAAATCCGCTTCACGTGGAAGCCGCGACTTACGTAAGATCGGTCGTTGAAAGCAGACTTTGCCTTGATTATGAAGAATAACAGATCGCCGGAATTACTTTTGCCGGCCGGTAATTTTGAAAAAATGAAAGCGGCTATCCGTTACGGCGCGGATGCGGTGTATCTCGCTGGAGAGAGCTTCGGTATGCGCGCGGCGGCGGATAATTTTACGGATGATGAGCTTAGAGATGCGATAGCATATGCTCATGAAAGAGATGTGCGCGTATATATTACGCTGAATGTGCTTTTGCGTGACGGCGCATATCCAGCGCTTGAAAAATTCATTCGACTGCTGTCGGAGCTTAAAGCCGACGCGGTGATCGTTGCCGACATAGGAGTTTTAACGCTCGTAAAGCAAGTCGCTCCCGATATGGAGATCCATATTTCCACGCAGGCGAGCGTGGTGAGCGCGGCGGCGTGCAGAGCGTGGTACAGCCTCGGCGCAAAGCGTGTTGTGCTTGCCAGAGAACTGACTCTTGCAGAGATCAAAAATATCAGAGAGAATATA
>CAYXNQ010000129.1:0-4177 GCA_964466545.1 uncultured Lachnospiraceae bacterium
TCGCAAGAGGTTGACTATTTCTTTGTCGGTCACGGAAAGGACTTGTAATTATGGAAGAATATATACCCAAAGGATATCAAAAGCTTGAGGCGCATTGCCACAGCTATCCGGTAAGCTCTTGCTCATCGCTTGAGGTCGGCAGGCTGAGCGCGCTCTATAAGGCTCTCGGATTCAAAACCATCATACTTACCAATCATTACAGAAACGGATTGAACGGTTGTGACCGCGAGGAGACGATCGACCGTTATATGTGGGCTTACGATCGCGAAAGAGAGATCGGACGCGAGCTTGGAATAAACGTGCTTTTCGGAGCGGAGATTACGGTTACCGATTACGGTGTAAGACCGGACGGCAAGATTGGAGAGTTCCATTACGATTTTTTGATGTACGGTGCAAACCGCGACATTTTTTATAAATATTATCCGTTTTCGCAGTTTTCACAGATCGGACTTTACCAGATCTGTCAGTCACACGACGTGCTGTTGTTTCAAGCACACCCTCACCGCATAGGCAATAAACCCGCGCTGTTTGAATACATGAACGGTATTGAGGTATATAACGCGCATTTTTATACGAAGGAGCAGCTTGAGACAACGTATCGCGAGGCGAAGGAGCATAATCTCAGAATGACGTGCGGAACTGATTGCCATGACGCTTCTGCGGCAGGAGACGCCTATATGCTCGTTCCGGAGGAGATCGAGACAATTGAAGATTTTCGCGAATATCTTAAGCCGAGACCCCAGCCGAATTTCTATAATAAGGTCCTCGGAAAAATAGATCTTGACAATCCGCCGGAAAGAGTGGAAGATCTTCAATAATGTCGTAAACATTAAGATTTGTTGAAAAAACTCTTGACAAACGGTGCATTATTTGATATAATAATTAAGCGTTGGTAAATACCGGCGCAGTTGCTACTATGGCTCAGTTGGTAGAGCACATCCTTGGTAAGGATGAGGTCCCCGGTTCGAATCCGGGTAGTAGCTCCATATGAAAAGCTCTTTTGCTAAGCGGCAAAAGAGCTTTTTGTTATGCACGTTGGATTTTCGCCGAAAATCAGTTTACGGATAATCAACGCCTCCGTTGGGATAGTGACAGCGAAGCAGGCGCTTTACGCCTTTTGCAACGCCGATGATCACGCCGTATTTATTCACGGCTAATATCATGTATTCAGAACAGCTCGGTTCAAACAGGCAACGTAATCTGGTCTTATCTGAAGCTTTGCTTTGATAGAGATGAACGAGCCAAATTATTGCTTTTTTTGAGATCAGTGCAAGATATGTGACAGCAAATACCGCTATTATGATCCATTTTCCGAGCGGTAGATCAAGCGGAATCAGAGCTAACAGTGCTATTTCGATCACAAAAAGAATAAAAAATATTATCGGTTTTTTATACGATATCTTCGGTCTATGCAGGGGATTGTACGGTGGTGGCTTTTCCGTTGAATATGTGACCGGCGCGCCTAAAACTTCGATTTTATCATCCATGGAAAATACAAACAGGGCAAGGCGATATACCTTGCCCAATGTGCTCCGTTATTTTTCAAATTTTTTATCTCTGAACATGGCTTTGGCAGCCTGCAAGCTTCTTTGCAGTTCATCGCCGTTTCGCATCGAGAACGAGTACGACGCACCGGGGACTATTATTTCAAATCTGTCTACGGTGTAATTGCTTTTAACGACCTTCTCCTGAGGAACAAAGCAACCCTTTTGATAGAAAATGTCGATCTTCTCTTTATTTTCGTGACTTGTCTTCAGGCAGGTAATATCAGTGTAGAAGAAATCACGCGTTGTTTCCCAAGTGTTGTCGCTTGTCGTATCGAAGATGTATTGATATGTAAAAATCTGCGTTGCGCTGAAGAATATCTTTGTGATTGCATATTTGCTTGATACGGCTACACCGTTTTGAACCTTGACAAGGCAATCATCATCAAACAGAAACGACGAAAGCATGATAGGCGTAATTTCCTGAATCTCAGATTCGTCGAGATTGATCTTTGCCATTGCCATCGCATTGATGTTTAACGAATTGCACTTGGTTGCAACAAGGCGCATATATTCTTCCATTGTCAAAGTTGTTGAAGTCTTTGAAAGACAACCGCAGCCGCCCAAGTCAACCTTAAGGAAAAAGTCAATTACTCTTGCTTGTTCCGGAGTTTTTCCCTTTTTTCGTTGCTCAAGTTCAAATTTTTGTTGAGATACTTGCGCCAGATAGTTTTGATTAGCCATTTTGTGATCCTTTCGTGTTTTGGTATATTTATGATAGTTGCCTATCAGATGTTCTAAAGTCCTGCCGGTCTGTCGATACACAATATGTGATAAAGTTGATCTACGTCAAATTCAGAGTAACCTGCGTCTTTTGCTAGGCGCAGAGTTTCTTTGAAATTCGGTTTTACGTTCAGAAATTTTCTTTCAAAATAGTCGTATTTTATGTAAGCGAGAAAATAATAATATATTCCTTTCGGCTCGATCATCAGCGCGGCGTTTATGTATTCGACGATCTTGTCGATAGTCGCGCGCTGTTGCACAAAAGCTTTTTTTCCTTGCAGTAAGGCTACCGCCGCATAAAAAAATGTTTCGGAATTATCGAAGTTTTCCTGCATTGCCTTTTCAAATGCCGGTATAGCCTTGGCGTACAGCTTTAGCTTTAACCAGCACATTGCGGCGGAATTGTTCAGTACACGATCATTCGGGCTTTCAGCCAATCCCTCGCTGTAGGCGCGGGCAAACTTGTTTACTTCGGGCGCCGGCATTGAATAAACGCTGTTAAAGCTCGAAATGATCAGCGGGTTGCCGCACCATTCACATTCCTTTTGATCTATCGTAGCTCGCGCACCGCAAGTTGGGCAATTTATTTGGATTACCTGAAGTGACATTATGCTCTCCTATGATCTATTTTGAGGTCGGGCGTCCGCAGACGGAGCAGAACGTGTCGTTTTCGTTGAGCTGATTGCCGCAACCGTCGCAAAAACGAGATGCGCCGTTAACGATCGGGGCGTCTGTTGCTGATATATTCGGAGCGACGGCAGATTCGGTTTCGGGAGCGACGGGGATTCTGTCGGATAAGCAAAATGCGACAAATTCCGCTATTGCAAATATCAAAAGTAAATACATTCCTGCGCCGGGTTTTATGCCGAAGCTGATTTTCGATCCAAACATATAACTCGAATATGTGTTTGACAAGCAGTAAATTATAAATAAGAACGACGAGCCGACAGTCGATAGCAGATAAGCTAACATTGCGGGCTTTTGAAGTTGATCTAATCGAGTCGAAATGTCATCGTTAAATACCTTTATTCCGCCGATATCACGAAGCAGGGTAACTACGCCGATAAGGAGCAGGACTGCGCTTAAAAGGATCATTGCAAGGATCAGAATGTACACCAAAACATACAGAAATGAGCCGTGTACCTCTTTACTTGAAAGAGTCAACAATTCTTTCAGCGAATTTATGATCGAATCGTCGCTGAGACTTAAAATGCCGTAGGCACTGCCGGAGGTTGAATCGCCTAAGCTACTGTATTTCATAAATAATGAGCAGTAGCTTATAAACATAAATATAAAGTTGAATAGACCTGTAATTGCGCAGAGCGCCGGTTTGATGAGACTTTTCATTTTTGCTGTCATGATGTTCTCCTTTGAAAGTGTTTTATAAAATTTGAATAGTGCGCGTTATTTAGCTTTTTTCTTCTTGATCACTACGCATACCGCGATTGCGCCGGCAATAACGACAACTGCGGAAACGCCGATAGCGACGAACAGGATAGTGTTTTCGTTGTCTCCGGCTTTGCATTTTAATACATTTGTAAGTTCTTCGTTGCTCTCGCAAATGACTTTTTTCCACTGCTTTTTATATCCCAAATAATGTGCGGATTGCAGATTGTCGCAAAGCGTAAAGGCACCTTCGTCGATTTTTGCGATGCTCTCGGGAATAATGATGCTCGTTAAGCTTTTGCGTTGGGCAAATGCTTCCACTCCGATGTAAGTAACGCCGTTTCCGATAGTTACGTTTGCTAAAGCGGTGCAACCGGAAAAAGCCCACCTGCTGATTTCAGTGACGCTATCGGGTATAGTGATGCTTGTTAAGCTGGTGCAACCGGCAAATGTATTTATGTCGATGGTGGTAACATTATTAGAAATTGTCACGCTTGTTAAACTCTCACATCCAGAAAAAGCTC
>CAYXNQ010000130.1:0-4174 GCA_964466545.1 uncultured Lachnospiraceae bacterium
CAAAGAACTCGCCGGGAACGCCGCCGATACCCATGTTGGTAGTACCGAGTGCGCGGTGATTCTTCATGGACTGTTCGGGATCGTTTCTCATCATGTCGAAGTCGTCGTGTGTTCCGACGATCTCGATGCCTTCTTCCTTTGCGATCTTGCCGAATTCCTCGTAGGGAATATCGCAACCTGCCGTCTGAGCCTGATCGTAGCCGATAGCCTTCAGCTTTTTGAATGTAGCCCTGATATCGTCTGCGTTATGCATGAAATCGCGGACTGTGTAGAGCTGTATACCGAGTTTCTTAAACATAGTATTGCCTTCCTTTTTTTGTAATTATATTATTGCGGGCAATGCCCGAAAATAATGTCAGTTTTTTGCGTCGAACCAGCTTTTTCCCGCTCCGATATCAACGGACATCGCGACCTTGAGATCTGCTGCGTTTTGCATTTCCTCGGCAAGTATGCGAGCCGCTTTCTCGGCGTCTTTTTCTGCCGCTTCTATTATAAGCTCGTCGTGCACCTGCAAAACGAGCTTGGCGTCAAGTCCGGCGTCCTTCAGCGCGCGCGAAGTATTTATCATGGCGAGCTTGATGATGTCGGCGGCGCCGCCCTGTATCGGGCTGTTCATCGCTACACGTTCGCCGAATGCGCGTAGATTTTTATTTTGCGCCGCAAGCTCCGGAATATAGCGCTTGCGCGACAGCAGGGTAGTTGTATATCCGTTTGCCTTGGCGGTTTCTACTGTTTTTTTGAGGTAGCTGTCGATCTGCGGATATGCTGCGAGGTAATCGGCGATGTATTCCGCCGCTTTTTTGCGGCTGATCTTGAGGTCTTGAGACAGAGAGTAATCTCCGATGCCGTACATTATACCGAAATTAACGGCTTTGGCCTTCGTTCTCAGCTCCGGAGTAACGTTCTCGCTCGGTATTCTGAATACCTGCGCCGCGGTCTCTGCATGGATATCCCTGCCGGATGCGAATGCCGATATCATGTTTTCGTCGCCCGACAGAGCCGCCAAAAGCCTCAGCTCTATCTGTGAATAATCGGCGTCGATGAACACATAACCCTCGTGAGACTTGAAAAATTTACGTATCTCTCTGCCGAGCTGTCCTCTGACGGGGATATTTTGCATATTGGGATCGCTTGACGAAAGACGTCCCGTCGCCGTACCGCACTGATTGAAGCTGGTGTGTATGCGCGAGGTATCGTCGGCAAGCGCGATAAGATTTTCTCCGTACGTTCCGATAAGCTTTGACAGCTGTCGGTAATCGAGTATATCCCGAATGATCGGGCTATACGGTTCAAGCTTTTGAAGCGTTTCGGCGTCGGTCGAATAACCTGTTTTTGTTTTCTTTATCGTCGGGAGCATCATTTTATCGTACAGTAGCTCGCCGAGCTGTTTGGTGGAATTGATATTAAATTCCGTGCCTGCCGCCATATATATGCGCGCGCGAAGCTGTTCAAGCGCCTCTGTCAGCTCCGATATGTAATTTCGGAGGCCGTCTTTGTCGAGCAACACTCCGGCTTCTTCCATATCGAACAGCACGCGCGAAAGCGGCAATTCGACGTCTGACATAAGGGCGGTCATGCCCTCGGCTTCGAGCTTATCTCTGAGTATCGGATAAAGCTGAGATACGGCAAACGCGGGCGAAGAATATTTTGTATTTGCGGGGAGATACTTTGCATATACATCCGAGATCGGATAATTGTTGTTTCCCGGTGACAAAAGATATGCGGCGAGCATGGTGTCAAACTCGCAGATCGGCGCGTCAGCCGGCTGTAGTGCGTGAAGTAATGCTTTGTGATCGTGACATACAGATTTGCAGCGTGCAAGCAGTGCCGAGATCTCGTTTCGGCAGGCGCTTATATCGGCGACATACAGCTCGCTGTCAAACGCTATCTCAAGCTTTCCGTTTTCTTCGGAGAGAGCAACGTAGAGCATATCCGCGGATAGTGCGTCAAGCTCCGCCCCGGCGACGCTTTTAGGCGTAGGCTCGCTCTGCGAAGGCTCCGCTTCGGCATTCACCTGCGATTCCTTCGGCGAAAGGGCGAATTTGCTGATGTATGCGGTAAATTCAAGCTCCGTAAATATATCGAGAAGCTCGGAATTATTATATCCGATATTTTTACATTCGTCAAGAGAAAATTGAAGCGGCGCGCTGAGCGATATTTCTGCAAGCTCGCGGGACAGAATTGCGTTATCTCGTCCGTTTTGAAGCTTGGTCTTGACCGCGGGCTTCAATTCCGCTGTATCGAGCGAGGCGTAAAGCTTATCGAGCGAGCCGTTTTCTCGTATCAGCTTGAACGCGGTCTTTTCTCCGATGCCGGCGACTCCGGGAATATTGTCCGAAGAATCTCCCATAAGAGCCTTAACGTCAATGTATTGCTTCGGGGTAACGCCGTATTCTTCGGCGAACGATGACGGCGTATATTCGATATCGCCGGTCGTTTTTGCGAGGATTACCGTTGTGCTATCAGAGATTAGCTGCAGAGAATCTCTGTCGCCTGTGACGATATACGAATGATCTCCTTTTTCCGCGGCTATGCGGCTTACCGTACCGAGAATATCGTCCGCCTCAAAGCCGGGAAGCTCTGCTACCTTGAAGCCGAGAGCGGCGGCAAGGCGCTTTGCATACGGAAGCTGCATTGCAAGCTCGTCCGGCATACCGTGACGGTTCGCCTTATATCCGTCGAATCTTTCATGCCTGAATGTAGGCGATTTTACGTCGAATGCGCACACAAGATGATCCGGCGCGATCGCGTCGATGTGTTTTTTCAAGATCGAGGTAAAGCCGTATACTGCGTTTGTCGGGAAGCCCTTTGAATTTGTGAGAGCGCGAACGCCGTAAAAAGCCCGATTTAACAGACTGTTTCCGTCGATTATCAAAAGCTTGCTCATATCAGCTCACACTCCAATAAAATTATAATAGCGGGTTGACTTTCACGGCGATCTATACTATAATCGAAGTATAAATTTTAGCTCGTGACTGCGAAACAACGTTTTCGCAGCGGAAAGGCGGGATATCAAGTGATGAAAAAAATGCTGTCAGTCGTCTTGCTCGGAGCGATCTTGCTCACGTTTTTCGGATGCGGCCTGTTTACGTCGTACAGCTTCGTCGAGCAATTGCCTGCTCTGAAAAACGAAAAGACTCTTGACGTCAACGTAAGTAAAGCAACGGTATCCGATCAAAAGGGAAAAAGCGTTGAGCTTTCTTACTCGGATATAGAGACAATGTATCTCAATCTTGACGGGGCCGAGTTCGACCGGAAAAAGCAAAACGCCGGAGAAAACTACGAATATAAGATCGTATTATCCACCGTAAGCGGAGGTAGCGAGATATTCTATGTGTATTCCGCCACCGATTTTTACTACGACGGATATATGTACGAATCTCTCACGGGCGGCGTCGATCTTACGTTTTTTGACCGACTGTTCGGCTGATAAAGCTTTCGCAAATACAAAAAGCGGGCAGACAGACGTCTGCCTGCTTTTGTTTACTTTGCTTCCGAAAGCGCTATCGCGAGCTGATCTGCGCAGGAGGTCTTTTTCATACCGCAGGTATTTCCGCGGAGAAGGGAGATGACCTTTTCCTTAGGCATACCTTCGACGAGCTTTGCGATCGCCTTGAGATTGCCGTTGCAGCCGTTTGTGAAGGCAACGTTCTTTACAATTCCGTCCTCAAGGTCGAATTGAATCATTGAGGCACAGGTTCCTGAAGTTTTATAGGTGTATGTCATTGTGCGTACCTTTCGATGTGTCGTTTTATTATAGATTATTTGTCTGCTTCTGTTTCGGCGACGTCACCCTCGGTGAGAATAACGCTGCCGTTTTTGGTGATCACGGATATCTTTTCCGGAGCCGCCTGTTCGTCGCGGCTGTAGGTGCGCTGGTAGACGACATTATCTACCGTGATCGCTCCGGTCTCCGTTTTCACGCTGATAGAATAAAATGTGTTGATATTATCGCAGTCGAACGTTCCTTCGGTGAAGGATACGTCCATTTCTGTGGAGTTGCTTTTGCGGAATACGGATCTTGTTGTTTTCAGCTCCGCTGTAAAAGATTTGAATCGCGAGCGTGTGAAATTCATATTAACGCTATCGCCGGTGACGTATGCGCTGTCCGTACTGTTAACTCTGTCGAGAGTCAGCGTTCCTTCCGTGAGATTTATCTCAAATTCCGCTTTTG
>CAYXNQ010000131.1:0-2851 GCA_964466545.1 uncultured Lachnospiraceae bacterium
ACTCTCGCAAACACCCTCGGCTCGAAATTCGGAAAAGATAACGTGATCTCCGCTATAACGGAATTGGGATTTGATCCGAATGTTCGCGGCGAACGCCTTTCCGCTGTTGATTTTTGTCGACTTACCAAGCTATTGCAATATTAACGGAAAATACCGGGTTCGTTTTTGATCCCGGTATTATCATCGAATAATATCATATGCTTCTGTTAGCGCATAGCTTGTCAATAAAAATGCTTTCAACTACGCGCGAACATTCGGGCGGAGAGTATCTCCACGAATCAATATGCTTAACGCGGCTGAAATCCACATGATACTTCAGCGGCGCCGGTTCGCTCGGCACCTGATGCGTGTCTATCAAGACAAGCTTTACCTTCATCCTATCCGGCAATATGCTTTTTATGAATACCGAACAGCCGTCGCCCGCGCGTACTCCCTCGCGGTATTCCGCAAGCCCCGCAAGATTCGGAGTCAACTCGATAAAAATACCGTAGCTTTCTATCGAACGCACGATTCCGGTGACGGTATTAAGCGGCGTAAGCTCTGCGGCGTTTTCTTTCCACGTTCCGAGAAGCTCCCGATGCGTCATGTATATCCTGCCGCTGTCGGTCTCACGTGATTTTACTACAGCGTATATGTCCTGCCCCGGATAGAATCTGTCGCGCGGATGTGATATACGCGATACGGAGATTGCGTCTACCGTTATAAGCGATACTATGCCGCAGCCGATATCGACAAATGCTCCGAACTGCTCAAGATGCGTGACCTTTGCAGGCACGATATCGCCGGCTCGAAGACGGGATATGTAATTCTCCCTGCATTTCAACTGCGCAAGCCTGCGCGAGCAAACTATATCAAGCTCACCGCCGCGCTGTTCTGCACGAATCACGCAAAAGCATACGGTCTTCCCGACGCGCGTTATTACGGCTATATCCTTTATCTCGCCTTCCAGTACCTCAGATCGCGGGATCCTTCCGATAAAACCGCCGAATTCCACGCGCAGCTCCATCGCCGCGCTGTCGCACATAAGCGCGCGTCCTTCTATTATTCTACCGCTTCTAACAGCTTCCTCAAGCTCATACATATTTTGCGGCGCCTTCCGCGCACCGCTCCGTGCATATCCCTCAGGGTAATATACGCTATCCGACTGCATCTTACGTCTCCTTGTTTTATTCCGATCTGTTTCATTTATATGCGTCGTCGGACACGTTTATGTGCGGCATATATTTCGTTTTGTGCTTTAAGATATTAAAAATCCATAACCTTTTCAAAGGAAAATTTGCATTATGAAAAACGAAAAATTCGTAAAAAAAGCCACCGACATTGCAAAGGAGATATTTACAGTCGTTGCCGGCTCCGCGATCTTTGCCATGGCTATTAATATGTTTATCGTTCCCGGCTCCATCACGCTCGGTGGCGCAACCGGTGTATCTACGACGATCAATCACCTTGTCCCCGCGCTTCCCGTAGGTACATTGCTTTTGGCTGTTAATATTCCGCTTATGCTGACGTCGCTGAAGGTGGTAGGACTTTTCGGCTCCTTAAGAACCTTGATCGGCATCATAGTTTCTTCGATCACCGTCGATCTTATGGTATTTCTTCCGGTAACGATCAACGATCCGTTGCTCTGTTCGGTTTTCGGCGGTGCGCTCATCGGCGCAGGAGGAGGAATATTACTCTCGCGCGGATACACGACCGGCGGCTCAGATCTTGCCGCATTTCTCTTAAAGCATAAGCTCAAGCGCATCTCGACCGGAAAGATCATCATGATCATTGACCTTTTCGTCATCTTAGGCTCCGCTATCATTCTCAAAAACTTTACCGGAATATTCTATTCAATAATTGCCGCCGTAATATCATCGTTTTCGTTTGACGCGGTACTCGGCGGATATGACAAGGCAAAGCTTGCGTACATCGTTTCAAACAATCCGGAGCTGATCGCAGACAGCATA
Organism: uncultured Lachnospiraceae bacterium; assembly: GCA_964466545.1. Classification (GTDB taxonomy): domain Bacteria; phylum Bacillota; class Clostridia; order Oscillospirales; family CAG-272; genus CAYXNQ01. The sequence goes on from CAYXNQ010000131.1 coordinate 1,950, forward strand.
TACGCAAAAATAGATCGCGGGATAACCGTTTTGTACGGCAAAGGATATTACACAAAAAATAAAAAAGACGTTCTGATGTGCGTTGTCAAGAGAAGCGAGGTCTTTGCGCTGAAGGAGATCGTCAATCAATGCGACAAGGACGCATTCGTGATATTGACAGACGCAACCGAGGTGCTCGGAGAAGGGTTCAAAGCCGCGGCAAGCTCAGGCTCCGAAAGCTCCAAGCAATCCGCAAAAAAATAAAAAACAACCGCACTTGCCCATCATGGTAAGTGCGGATATTTTTATTTGATTTTTTCAAGAAGCTCAAGCACCGCGCAAAAATCGCTCGGCGGCGGCGCTTCGAGCGTTATTCTCTCGCCCGTTGTCGGATGAGTAAAGCTCAGCTTTCCTGCATGAAGCATTTGCCCCTCAAACATCGCGGGATGCTTTTTCTCAATAGCGCTCGGCGCTCCGTAAAGCCGATCTCCGATTATTCTGTGGCCTAGATAGCTCATATGCACTCTGATCTGATGCGTTCTGCCGGTTTCCAGCCTCATGCTGCACAGAGTATATCCGTTAAAAGATCTAACGACAGACCAATGCGTAACGGCTCTCCGCGCAGTAGCGCCGGGCTTAGTTACGACAGCCATCTTTTTGCGATCGGTCGGATTTCTGCCAATGGGAGCGTCAACCGTTCCGGAGTTATCCTTCATATTTCCGGAAACTATTGCAAGATACTCGCGATACATATCGTGAGATTCCAATTGCGCGGCGATAGATATATGAGCCTTATCGTTTTTGCACGCGAGAATAAGTCCGGTCGTATCCATATCTATGCGATGCACAATTCCGGGGCGAAGCACTCCGTTAATTCCAGAAAGCGACGAGCCGCAATGCCAAAGAAGCGCCGACACAAGCGT
>CAYXNQ010000131.1:2951-4148 GCA_964466545.1 uncultured Lachnospiraceae bacterium
CTGTCTATCATATTGCCCACGCCGCCGCTCGCGATCAGCGCAAGCGAGATGACCGTGAGCTTATCCTGCGGCTTGAATTTGCCGATATAAAACAGAATAAGGGCTATCGCGATCACAGAGACTACCATAAATACCCATCTGTGATTCTGCAAGATGCCGAATGCCGCGCCGCGATTTTCCACATACGTAAAATCAAGAACGTGCGGGATCACAGTCACACTGCCTTTATCGCGAAGCAGCTCCAGCACGAAATACTTAGATATTTGGTCTGCCAAGACAGACGCTAAAATTATAATTACAGTTAATATCATAATTCACCGAAGGCAACCGCACGCCGCCTTCACCTCTTTTACTTTTTATCGCGCGTGTTCGTACCGTCAGCGCGACGCCTGTTCGGACTTGCATAAACAAGTTCAAACTCGCTTGTCAGCGACATCTCATCTTCCGGCTCTGCGCGACCGTATTCGGAAGCTTCTTTCACTGCTCGCGCGCGTTTACTTACATCGTCAAGCTGAAATAATTCATGCGGAGTCTCCACAGTACCGATAGCAGCAACGCCGCTTTCTTCCGCCGGCATTTCCATATCGGGATCGGGAGCGGGAACGTTTGCAGCTCGCGAAGCGGGAGCAGTCTGCGGCGCGGGCGAATGATTCATGCAGTCGCGACTGATCTCAACGACCGAGTCAAAGGCGGAATCGGCTAAAGCCGCGGTCTTTTCAAGCATCTCAATATGTTCGGAATACATAGCAAACAGCTTGTCCTTAAAATCCTCGGCTACCGAAGCAAGTCTGTCAACTACGGCTCGCTTTTGCGCGACCTTTTCGTCAAGATCTGTCATAACGCTGCGGCAATAAGTCTCCGCTTCGTTCATTATCCTGCCGCTTTTAGCCTCTGCGCCGGCTATCAATTGAGCCGATATGCGCTGAGCTTCTTTTTTCATTTCTACAAGCTGCTCTTCGCGTTCGCGATACCCGTTCAAGCGATTGGTCGCAACCGCAAGCTTGCGCTCAAGCTCATCATTTTTCTGATCAAGCTCATGATATTTTTCAAGCAAAAAATCTATATAATCATCTACCTCCGCGGCAGAATAGCCGCGTATGGCGCGTGAAAACTCGGCTCGCTTCAATTCATCCGGTAAAAGCACTGTATCCACCTCCGTGCTTACACATATTTCTTTGCGTCAAATCTTATTCTTCC
>CAYXNQ010000132.1:0-4125 GCA_964466545.1 uncultured Lachnospiraceae bacterium
TTGCAGCTACCCAAAAATGCCGATCCCGAAAACCCGCATAAATACTGGGTTTTTGGAACCTGTCGTTCTTACACAGTTGCAGCAGAGCAGAAGGCGCGAGTGACGTATGACAACATTTTGCGCCTTGCGGACGATCCGGATATATGCGATCCGATAAGATTTTTGCGCGAGCGTGAGATAGTGCATTATCAGCGATTTTGTGAGGCGATCGGCATAACCAAGGATAAGCTTGATTCTAAGAATTATTACGCGACCAATCCGGCATTCGATCGATGAAAAACAGGGCAGAGCTTGTAAGAAATTTACACGCTCTGCCCGAGATCTTTTTAATCATTTGCGATTATTGCTATGATGTATTGACAAATTGCACGGCGTATTGTATAATTGTTACATAAAATATTGCGGAGGCAGTTCCTATGATGAGGCGCAAGGCTTTTGTAAAACGTCACATTGTCACAATAGCTAAATTTTTTCTTCTTGCAACTGTGCTTCAGTGCTTTGCGCTCTTGCTCTGCACCTCATCCGGACTTTCCTTGATCTATTCATGCGTAGTGCGGCTGTCTTCACATCGCGTTACGGTCGGCGATGATTCGTATGTCGATTACTATGTTTTCAGAGACGAGCTTGAAAATGCCGACATTATATCGCTTGTGCTCGATAAGGATATGCCCGAAGCGTATATGCTTACCGCGGATTTTCTCGAATCCGCGAGATATTCGGCTTCTCTCGGCGCAATCGCACTTGATGAACCGTATAGTATCACGTTGCTCATTAACGAATGTGCGCTTGCTGAATCATATTCAGAGCTGACTGCGTATATTAATGAGCTTTCGGAGCTTGATGCGAGTGAGGGGCTGCTGAGCTTCGCTGAGGCGATATATACGGTCAATTCCGCATTGCCACCGAAAAGCAGACTTACGGTAGAATGTATAAACGAAGATTATTACGTGGATCATGCGTTTGCCTGCCTAGCCGCCGCAATTGACGGGAAGACCGATGCTTTGCCGCAAGAGCTATGCGAATATGTTGAAAACGGAGACTACAGCGCGGTATGCGAATTTTTTACGGTATATGAAGATTGCCGTGAAATGTGTAGCGATGAACTGAATAGCGTGGCGGAAGTCGCGGCTCCTCTGTTTGATCCGACAACAAACGGAGCTTCGTCGCGCTTGGCGAGAATATCGGAGCTTGAGGAAAGCTCGTCCGCGGCTGTGCTTTTTATAATCGGTAGCGACTGTGCGTCCGATGACCTTTTTGCAAGTTGTACGGGCAATCGCCTGTCGCTCGATATCGTTTGCTCCGATGACGGCGGCGAGAGCGTCTCGGCCGACGGATTTTCCTGCCGGCTTGTAAAGCTTTCTGACCTTGATTGGTTTGAAAAATATCGAAGCGTGATTCTCGGAAAGAACGGAGCTTCACAGAGCGAATATGCTCCCGCGTACCGTTTTTATATAGGCGGATAGATTTGATCCGTCGGAAAGGCGTGTTCATATTGAATATTGATAATATGCTGTGCTTTGAAGAAGCGGAGCTTGAGGAATTTGTATTGAGCGGCGAATCGGATGTCGCCGTTCCGATAGAGATATATCGCAGTAGCGGCGGTGAATGTCGCTTTACAGTGTATAGGGCTGTCGAGAGCGTTGCGCGCGAGCTGATTCTGCGCTTTGCGGCGGAGCCTTTTTCGGAAATATCTGTAAGTGAATTTTCAAAAAAATTGACCCCGATCGTAAACGATTGGGGCTTTAAGCTTGACGGGCGTGCTCTCGGCGTTACCGTAGAATATTCGCGTTCATCGGCTGACGATATTTTGCGCTCTTATATTACGGGGCGTTGCCGAGTAATACATTCGCGTGATGAGCTTGACGGTATCCGCTCTGTTCTTTTACACAAGCCGGATCCGGATCCGGAGGACGAATTTGATATTGCCGCGGTCGTTATTGAGGACGGCTGTGTTGTCGCGGAGGCGTCTGTCAACGATTATTCGGATGAGGAAGACGCTCTTGAAATCAACGTAGAGTGTGCGCCTCGCTACAGAGGTCTCGGCTACGGCAGTGAATGTGCGGCAGCGTTGACTGCGGCGCTTATCGAAAAAAATATTAAAGTGAATTACAAATGCAGAGCGGAGAATATGTCGTCGAGACGTATTGCCGAAAAGCTCGGATTTACTAAAGAAGGCGAGCGGCTGTCGTTTGTTTGTTACCGCTTCGCAGAAAGGCAGACCGATTAATGTCATTTGACGCAGCACTTTTGTCGCTTATTGCGGCTGAGCTTGATTCCAAGCTTGCCGGCGGCAAGATCGAAAAAATATATCAGCCGTCGCGCGACGAGATAGTATTTGCGGTGAAGCAGGGAGGCGTAGCGCTCAGGCTTTTGATAAATGCCGGCTCTGCCGCGCCCCGCATCAATATTACCGCGGAAAAAAGCGAAAATCCGGCGACGCCGCCTACGCTTTGTATGATACTCAGGAAATATCTCGGAGGAGCGAAAATAGATTCCGTCGCACAGATCGGATTCGATCGCGTTTTGCGGATTACTTTTTCCTGCTACGATGAGTTAGGGTACAAGACTAAGCGGCATCTTATTGCAGAGCTGATGGGAAAATACTGTAACATTATTTTCACCGACGCGCTCGATAAAATATTGTATGTATTAAAACCGATTGATTTTTCGGCGAGCACGGTAAGACAGCTGCTTTCCGGAATGATCTATGAGCTTCCGCCTCAGAAAAATAAGCTTGACCCGCGCACCGTAGATCGCGAAACGTTTATGCGCCTGGCGAGAGAGGCGGATCAGAGTAGGGCGTGCGATAAATTCATCACGTCCAATTTTGCGGGACTCGCCACATCGACAGCGAGGGAGATCGCGTATATTTCGGGAGGAAGCGTCGGAGCCACGCTGGCGGAATGCGAGAGCCGGCTCTGGAACGTTTTCGACGGCGTTATGACGTCGCTCAGAGAAAAAACGGCTCGCCCTACGATAATCGTCGTTGACGGAAAGCTTACCGAATACGGATATCTTGATCATACGCAGTACGGCAGCCATGTGGAGCGGCTTTATCCCGAAACTTATTCGCAGATGATAGACGATTATTTTTCGGAAAAATCGCGTGCGGATTCTTTAAGAACGAAAGCGTACGATATTTTCAGATTGCTCGGAAATGCAGAAGCGCGCATCGTGAAAAAGATCGACAGGCAGACAGTGGAGCTTGCGGAGTGCGACAGGGGCGAGGAATACAAGCTGTGGGCAGATCTGCTTACGGCAAATATTTATCGCCTGAAGCGAGGAGACTCCGAATGTACTCTTGAAAATTATTACGACGATATGAAACCCGTGACGTTTCCGATAAGCGAACGATTGACTCCGGCGCAAAACGCGGCGGCATATTATAAAAAATATAATAAAGCGAAAAGCGCAAGGCTTCATTTGACCGAGCAGCTCAAATCGTCCCGCGAGGAGCTTGACTATGTTTACTCGGTCCTTGATTCGCTTTCACGCGCGGAAACTCAGCGAGAGCTGAGCGAGATCAGAGAGGAGCTGTATCACAGCGGTTACGCGTCGAAAATGCGCAATTATTCCTCGCATAAAACCGCCGCTCCGTCTGTTCTGAAATTCAAGACCGACGGCGGATATACCGTGCTGTGCGGTAAAAATAATACCGCGAACGATTATCTTACGATGAAGCTTGCGGATAAAAACGACTGGTGGTTTCATGTAAAGAATCAGCCCGGCTCTCACGTCGTGCTTGTTTGTCACGGCGAAGAAAAAGAACCGCCCGAGCGAGATTTCACTCAGGCGGCGGAGATTGCGGCACATTATTCAAAGGCTTCCGGCGGAGAAAACGTAGCTGTAGACTATATGAAGGTCAGAGGAGTAAAAAAGCCTCCGTCATCTAAACCGGGATACGTTATCTATAATTCCAACTGGACAGCGTATGTCACGCCGAACGGCAAGAAAATTGCGGAAATGCAAATTAAGTAACGCTTAGATTATCATTCCGGCAAGCTCGCCCTTGAGCTTGTCCGCGTGTACGATCATTTCGGGAAGGCTTCTTCCGGCGATAAAATCGGAATAAAGCTGCATCGTAAGATCTGTGATAGGATGATCGGCTTCGAGCGAGGTGAGAGA
>CAYXNQ010000133.1:0-3787 GCA_964466545.1 uncultured Lachnospiraceae bacterium
TCGGCACGAATAATCTCAGCACCTATCTTCGCACCATGGCGATGGAGGGGATTTTCCCGAACACCAATGGCGAAGAAAATACCAAACAGGAAAAATGCGAAAAACCGTGATTGTTCTATCACGGCTTTCGCAAAAATCAGCACCAACGGTGCGCAGCCGACTTTTTGAAATTGTCAAAGGTGCGGGGGTAGCCTCGTGTGTACCTGTTTGCGCACTTCAAAAATGCACTGCGCTTTTGAAGTGGCAATCGGCTTCCACGCCACGACAAGATTTGCCGAGTGAGTGCCGTCGTGCCGTGCTTGATAGCTCAGGTCGCGAGGTGGCAAGCAAAACGAATATTCTTGAAAATCGCAGTGTGTGCGGACAACTGCCGAGTTTGCTGTTTTGCAAGCTCGCGGACGGTAAGCAACAGACTGCGATTTTTTATATAAAGATTCGCGGGCTTGACATTCTCCGCAAAAAAACGTATACTAAATTATACGTTTCAAAACAATATTTTTCGATGCTCCGGAGGAAACGCTTTATGCCGCCAAAACAGAAATTTACACGAGACGAAATCACACTTGCCGCGCTGAAGCTGGTATCGCAAAAGGGAATAGACGCACTCACCGCGCGCGAGCTGGGCGCCGCTCTCGGAAGCTCTGCGCGACCGATATTCACGGCGTTCAAAAATATGGATGAGCTTGCCGACAGCGTAAGGGGCTCGGCGATGAAGCTGTTTGAAAATTTCGATATGGGCGAAACGGGTGAGATGCCTCGCTTTAAGCAGATCGGTATGAAGATGATCGGATTTGCACGCCGTGAGCCGAAGCTGTACCAGCTTTTGTTTATGAACGCGAAGCTTGCGGCTTCCGATTTCGACGGCCTGTATTCGATCCTCGGCGCAGACGCGGAGCGTTCTCTTTCGGCGATAGAGGAAGATTATTCGCTGGATCGGGCGAGTGCTAAGCGGCTGTTCGAGCACGTTTGGATATATACGTTCGGTTTAGCCGCGCTGTGCGCTTTCGGCGTGTGCGATTTTTCGGACGAAGAGCTTGCTCGTATGCTTACGTCGGAATTTAATGCGATGATGCTTCTTCAGAAATCGGAAGAAAATGCCGATAAGCCTTGCGGAAATTCGCCGCTTTCGTGCATAAATTAGGAGGCTGAGTATGATACTTACGCCCGAAAGAGTTATCGGGGATATATCCGTGCTTCCCTCAAGCCATAAGACTGCCGATATAGATCGGCTGATACGCGGATATGTCAGGGAAAGAGCAGACGCTTCGCTTTTGCGCGAATATGTATTTACCGGACTTGAGCTTCACAGAATATATTTTTTCGTTTCGCTTATGCAGATATCCGCTCCTGCAGACAGACTGAGGTTTATCGACGAAAATCTGCTGTTTTCGGCTTGGCAGCATACAGATCAGATCATCCGATTTGCTTCTGACGCCGAGTTGCCGCTCGCGCTGTCATACGCCGAGAAATATGTCATGTCGAACGATGCGTTTGTGCGAAGGTGGGGCTATGTCATGTTTATATCGAAGCTATGCCGCTACCGCGCGAAGGAGCTGTTTCCGCTTTTGCATAACGACGGAGAGTATTACGTCAAAATGGCAGAGGCGTGGCTTCTTGCAGAGCTTGCTGTGTTTGAGGCGGATACAGTATACGATTATTTGCGCACGTGTGAGCTGAAGTACGATATTACCGGACGCGCGATCGGGAAAATATGCGATTCTTTTCGTGTGCCGTCTGAGGTAAAGGAAAGATTTAGAGGATTGCGCGCGCATTTGCGGTAAATTGTGTGCTATTCCGTGTGCCCCAAGTCGCGGCGTTGTTTAGCTTGAGTTTAGATATTCGGGATAAAATTATAATAGGCTTAATATTTTGCGAATAAAACGGTGCGGCGATGCAGGCGGCTGTGATTTTCGGGGGAATTTAGATGTTTCATATACTTGTGGCTGATGATGATAAAAACGCGAGGCTGTTTTTTCGCGCCGTCCTTGAGGGAGCCGGATATACGGTCACCGCTGTGAAAAATGGGGAGGAGGCTCTCGAAGCGCTTGACCGTGAGCACATCGATCTGTGCGTGCTCGACGTTATGATGCCCGAAATGGACGGATACGAATTTACAAAAACGTTAAGAGAAAACGGTAATAATCTTCCTATACTTATGGTGTCGGCAAAACAGCTCCCCGCTGATAAGCATATGGGATTTGCCGCCGGCACGGACGATTATATCACGAAGCCCGTTGACGACGAGGAGATGCTTTTTCGCATCAAGGCGCTACTCAGGAGGGCGAAGATAGCGTCCGAGCGCAAGATCGTGATCGGAAATGTGGTTCTCGATTACGACGCGTTGACGGTAACGCGGGGAAACGAGGTGCAGGAGCTTCCGCAAAAGGAATTTCTTCTGCTTTATAAGCTTCTTTCGTATCCCGGAAAGATATTCACCCGAATACAGCTTATGGACGAGATATGGGGCGCCGACAGCGAGACCGGCTGGGAAACGGTTACGGTGCATATCGGCAGGCTCAGAAAAAGATTTGAAGATTACGATGAATTTGAGATCGAATCTGTGCGCGGACTCGGCTATAAGGCGGTGAAAAAAATATGAAGCCGGTGAAAAAGCTCAATTACAACGAGCAAAAACAAAGATTTTCATTGACGTTACTCTTTGCGGCGGTCGTGTTTGCTGTCCTCTTAGTTGCGCTTTCCTTGGCTGTGGGATTTGTGCTTTTGCTGATACAGCTCAATGTTCTCGGCGGAACTGCCGAGGAGATCACACTGAGTAATATAATATTGGCGATGGCGCTGATAAGTCTTATTATGGGAAGCGCGTTCGTTATTCTGCTCGGCAAGATACCGCTTAAGCCAATCAACAAGCTCGTTAATGCGATGAACAGCTTGGCTGCCGGAAATTTCAAAACGCGGATCGAGTTCAGAGGAGCGCTCTTCAATCATCCGACATTCAACGAAATAACAAAAAGCTTTAATACGCTCGCAAAGGAGCTTGAAAGCACGGAGACCCTGCGCTCAGATTTTATTAATAATTTTTCTCATGAGTTCAAAACTCCGATCGTATCGATAAGCGGCTTTGCCAAGCTTTTGAAGCGCGGTAATCTGAACGACGAACAAAAACAGCAGTATCTCGCCGCGATCGAGGAGGAGGCTGACCGCCTTTCGTACATGGCGACCAATGTACTCAACATGACCAAGATAGATAATCTCACAATCCTGACCGACGTCAGCGAGTTCAATCTGAGCGAGCAGTTGCGCTCGGCGGTGCTGCTCTTGGAGGAAAAGTGGGAGAAGAAGAATATCGAGCTTCAGGTGGATTTTGACGAATACACGATAGAGGCAAGCGAAGAGCTTCTGAAGCAGGTGTGGATAAATCTTGTTGACAATGCGGTAAAATTCGTCCCGAGATGCGGCACGGTAGCTCTCGGCATCACGGAAACTGCGGACGAGCTGAAGGTGGCGATCTCAAATACCGGAGCGGATATTCCTGCTGATAAGATTGGGAAAATATTCAATAAATTCTATCAGGCGGACGAGTCGCGTGCGTCGGAAGGAAACGGTATCGGACTTGCGATCGTAGACAGTATAGTTAAACTGCACGGCGGCGAGGTCTCGGTAAAAAGCGAGGCGGGAATGACGACCTTTACGGTCGTGCTTCCGAAAAGACAGAGCTTTATATAACATTAGATTCATAAATCGGGCGAGAGATCGCCTGATTTTTTGTTTTGAAAAATAATTGTAAAAAGTTTCTTTTCAGTTTAGATTGAATATATATAATTTATGT
>CAYXNQ010000134.1:0-3785 GCA_964466545.1 uncultured Lachnospiraceae bacterium
GAAGGTTTCCGTTAAATAATTAACGCTTACTTAGCAATACTTAGCATAAGCTAAACATACGCCCTCGACCTCGGTCGGGGGCTTTTGTTATGCGCTGAATTGTGCCGCGGGGTGTGCGCAATTGGGAACGGCGGTACGCAAGATATGCCCAAGCAGAGCGTTAACAAATACAAACCGCAAATTCGGCAAGTGGCTAAAACGCTGTGAGCCGCGGCAAGCTGTCGCAAATTCCGCGCTGTGATAATCGGCGGCGCATCTGCGATATTTGCGCTGGCGCGGCGGGCGGTTACCGGCGATTTTCGCTTGACATTTCCGGCGATATGTGATATAAATAATCTGTAATCAGCGCCGCGCGGCGTAAAGGAGAACATTATGAACGATTTTTATATTAAATTGCAGGACGCGCACACCGAACCCGATTTTTCGGACGCTCCCGTGGCTGAAATTTCTACATATCCTTGGGGCGGCGATTACCGCCCGATATCAGGCGCTCAGGCGATCTACGTCAGGGACGACGGATTTTACATTCGTATGTTTAGCCGCGAGAGCGACCCGCGCACTACCTACACCAAGTACAACGATCCGGTCTGCAACGACAGCTGTCTTGAATTTTTCTGCAATTACTGCCCGGCCGATAGCCACTATTACCTCAACATTGAGATGAACTCCGCCGGCGTGTATCTTTCGTATCGCGCCGAGGGTGCCGGCAAATACTGCGATCTTGCGACGTTTACGGCCGCAATGCCGACCGTTACTCCCTCTCGCAGTGCGGACGAATGGGCTGTTACGCTTCACGTTTCCGCAAAGTGCGTTGCCGATGTTTACGGTTTATGCGAATTTACGCCGACCGCGGGTGACCGCGTTCGCTGTAATTTTTACAAATGCGGCAGCAAATGCGAAAATCCGCATTATGCCGTTTGGAACAATATCGACGCGCCGTCGCCCAACTTCCATTTGCCCGAATATTTCCGCGACGTATATTTCAAGTGATATTCGACAGCCCGCCTACCACGGGCTGTTTTGCTAGCTTGACTTTTTGCGCGCTTCGGGGTATAATTAATTATAATTCAGCTGTAGCTGTGCTATCGGCGTTTTGAAGCGACGTGCGGCTGCTGCTGTGCGAGAGGTGACTTGTATGTCGAGATACGATAATGTTAACGGCTATCGCAGATCCGAGATCAACTGGTTCCCCGGCCACATGGCAAAGACCAAGCGCATGATCTCCGAAAATCTGAAAGAGGTCGATATAATTATAGAGCTTATTGACGCGCGCATCCCGCGTTCCTCGCGCAATCCGGATATCTCCGAGCTGTGCGGCGGCAAGCCGATGCTTACGCTTCTAAACAAAACGACTCTTGCCGATCCGAGCGCGACGAAGGAATGGGTGCGCTATTTTCGCGAACAGGGCGGCGGCGCTATCCCGATCGACGCGATATCCGGCGCCGGATTTCAGCAGATAGTTCCGGCGGTGCGCGAGACGCTATCTGAGAAGCTGGAGCGCTATGACGAGAAGGGAATGTCAGGTCGCAGACTGCGCGCGATGATCGTCGGAATACCTAACGTGGGTAAATCCTCGCTCATCAACCGTCTGGCAGGAGGCGCACGCGCGAAGGTCGAAAATCGTCCCGGCGTAACGCGCGACAAGCAGTGGATAACGACGCGGTATCAGCTCGATCTCCTTGACACTCCCGGCGTGCTGTGGCCGAAGCTCGGAGATCGCATCACAGGCGAAAACCTGGCTTTCACGGGAGCGGTGCGCGACGGCGTTTTGGACGTTATCGAGATTGCGGGGGCGCTTGCGCAGAGGCTTTATCAGATCGCGCCTGCGCCGCTTTCCGCGCGGTATAAGCTTGATCCTGCGGCGATTACGAAGCTTAGAGACGCTTCCGAGACCGACGACGCGTTCAGGTATGCGCTCCTTGAGATGATCGGGCGCAAGCGCGGATTTTTGATATCCGGCGGCGAGGTCGATCTGGAACACGCCGCGACCATGCTGCTTGAGGAATTTCGCAGTGCGAAGATCGGTAATATTACATTGGAGATGCCGTATGAAAAAGCTTGACGCACAGCTCGATTGGAGCTTCGACCGAAATTTCGGCGCAATTGTCTGCGGAGTAGACGAGGCGGGGCGCGGACCGCTTGCTGGGAGCGTTGTCGCCGCGGCTTGCATATTGAAGCCGGACGTATTCATCGAAGGATTGAATGATTCAAAAAAACTGTCGGAAAAGCGGCGCGAAGCGCTGTATGACAAGATAATATCAGATGCGGCGCTGGCTTACGGAATAGCGGAGGCAAGCTGTGAGGAGATTGACGAGCTGAACATACTGAACGCGACTATGCTTGCGATGAATCGCGCGATTGTCGCCATGGGAATTACGCCGGAGCTTGCCCTGATCGACGGAGATAAGGCGCGCGGCTTCAGCGTTCCGACTCGCACTGTCGTGTCGGGAGACGCGATATCGCCGTCGATTGCCGCGGCTTCGATACTTGCGAAGGTAACGCGCGACAGAATGTGCCTCGATTATGATCGCGAATATCCGGAATACGGATTTGCCAAGCACAAGGGATATCCTACTGCCGAGCACAAACGGGCGGTGATGCAATTCGGGCCGTCGCCGATCCACCGAAAGACATTTCTGAAATTTTATTATGCCGAAAAGTAAAACAAAACAGATCGGCAATCGCGGCGAGAATTTGGCGGCGGAGCATCTTGCGTTCCAAGGCTTTCGCATTGTCGCGCGGAATTATTATTACGATCACTGCGAGACGGATATAATCGCCGAGGACGGCAAGCATCTTTTATTCGCTGAGGTGAAAACGAGAGTTTACAGCGGCGGAGGGGAGTTGTCACGGCGCAGGCCGTGTCTTGCGGTAACGCCGGTAAAGGCGGAAAACATGAGAAGATCCGCCGCGGGATTTTTACGCGAGTTTCCGGATGTTGCCGCAGGACTGTTTCCGAGATTTGAAGTGATAGAAGTGATGATTACGGGCAACGGTGTTGAGATTCGCCGCGTTCATATGATCGAATAGAGCGTTACCTGAATTTTGGGAGAATTGTATGTCAAAAATTTTATGGAAGGGCGGAGCTATGCTTGCGCCGATACCGGCAGTAATGGTGACCTGCGGAAACGAGGAGCGGTCGAATATTATTACTGTCGCGTGGTGCGGAATGATGTGTACTCAGCCGCCTATTACGTATATATCTGTGCGTAAAAAGAGATTTTCGTACGGCTTGATACGCGAAAGCGGCGAATTTGCCATCAATCTCACGACAAAGGCAATGGTGCGAGCTGCAGATTATTGCGGCGTCTACACCGGCGCTAAGGTCGATAAATTTGAAAAGTGCTCGCTTAATCGCGAAAAAGCGAGCGTGATATCGGCGCCGCTGATCGCGGAAAGCCCGATATCGCTCGAATGTCGCGTCCGCGATGTGCTTGAGCTTGGAACTCACGACGTTTTTATTGCGGATATTCTCGCGGTCAACGTTGACGAAAAGTTGATTGATAAAAACGGAGCGCTTCGCATAGAGCGCGCCGATCTCGCGGCGTTTGCGCACGGGAATTATTTCGCGCTCGGCGAGCATATCGGCTCGTTTGGATTTGCAGTTAAGAAAAAAACAAAAAAATCAAAAAAAGCAAAAAATCCTATTGACAAGCGGTAGATTTTATGCTATAATATCAAAGTCGCAAGAAGCGACCGATAATATTGTTGCTGGTGTGGCTCAATGGCAGAGCAGCTGATTTGTAATCAGCAGGTTGTTGGTTCGACTCCGATCACCAGCTCCA
>CAYXNQ010000135.1:0-3724 GCA_964466545.1 uncultured Lachnospiraceae bacterium
AAAATAATTGTAAAAAGTTTCTTTTCAGTTTAGATTGAATATATATAATTTATGTCGGAAAATATAAAAAGGAGTATGCCCGAAACGAAATTGCGCGAAATTGCGCGGATATACGTTATTCGGGCGGTGGTCGTCGTGAATGAAAAAATCGTAAGCGTAAAAGTAATTACCGATTCGTGCTCGGATCTTACAGCGGAAATGCTGGAAAGATTCAATATTGATTACGCGAAAATGTCAACCGTTTATGACGGTGAGGAAAAGCCCGCGTCGCTTTTGTGGACGCCCGCCGAGGTACATTCTTTTTATGAGATAATGCGCGGCGGAAACCGAATCATGACGGCTCAGGTGTCGATTGAAGAATTTCAGAGAGTGTTTAAGGAATATCTTGAGCGCGGACTTGACATTATCTATATCGCCTGCTCGTCAAAGCAGTCGGGCTCGGTAAATACCGGATTCGTTACTGCAAACAAGCTTACGGAAGAATATCCGGGCAGAAAGATAGTTTGTATTGATTCGCTCAACGCAAGTATGGGCGAGGGAATGCTCGCGATAGAGGCGGCAAAGCTGGCAAGCGGCGGCGCGGGAATAGACGAGATCGCGGAGCATATTTTGAAAATAAGAAAGACAGTCAATGAATATTGCACAGTTCATTCGCTCGATGCGCTTCGTCGCGCCGGCAGAGTAAAGGGCTCGGCGGCGTTTTTCGGTAATCTGATGGGCGTGAAGCCGATCATAATAGCGGATGCAAACGGTGAGCAAGCCGCGTACAAAAAGGTCAAAGGACGTCAGAGATCCTTTGAGGAAATAGTGGCTCTGCTGAAACAAACGATAATCGAGCCGGAAAAGCAGACTCTCTATCTTGCTCACGCCGACTGCCCGACAGACGAGGTGGAAAAGCTTGCAGCGATGCTTAAAGAAGAAATACCGAGTCTCGGCATTGAGCTCGGATATATCGGTCCGATCATCGGAGCTTCGATCGGTCCCGATGCCGTTGCCATATTCGGCTTCGGCGAGGAGGTAACGTTCCGGGCGTAGGTTTAGGCAAACGCATTCGCGCAGCGCGGCGAAAAATGCGCAGATCATCATCGGACAGAAATTATGCAAAGGAAGATAAAGTTCTATGAAATCGGTTGACGGAGTACTCTTTGCCAGAATGGTAAATTCGGGTGCGGCGAATCTGAAGGCGCACGCGAAGGAGGTCAATGATCTTAACGTGTTCCCGATCCCTGACGGCGATACCGGAGACAATATGCTCATGACGATCATGGGCGGCGTAGAGCGCGGAGACGTGAGCTGCGAGAAGCTTTGCGAGACTGCCGCCCGCGTGTCGAGCGGTATGCTGCTTTCCGCACGCGGTAATTCGGGAGTTATTCTTTCGCAATTTTTTGAGGGTATCAAAAACGGGTTTTCCGGACTGCATGCCGCCGACGCCGCAGATATCGGAGAGGCGTTCCGCCACGGAGTGAAGCAAGCGTACAGCTCGGTAATGAATCCGACGGAGGGAACGATACTGACGGTCGTTCGCGAAGCTACGGAATACGCCTGCGGCGAAAAGTGCGAGACTCCGGAAGAATTTTTAGACGCATTTATCAGAGAAGCAAAGCGTTCTCTCGAACGAACGCCGGAGCTGCTTCCCGTTTTGAAAAAAGCCGGCGTTGTAGATTCCGGCGCCGCGGGACTTATCTATATAGTTGACGGTATGATAAGAGCGGTGCAGGGGAACGACGTCGCGGAAGTGCAGGGCGAATCCGTCGGAGGTGCGGCGGAGCTTGACCTCGATGCATTCGGCGAGGATGATATCCTCGAATTTGGATATTGCACCGAGCTTCTCGTTCGGTTGCAAAGCTCGAAGGTCGACGTAGCTTCGTTCGATATCAGAGTTATCACTGATTATCTTAAGCAGATCGGCGATTCTATCGTGACCGTGCAAAACGGCAGCGTGGTCAAGCTTCACGTGCACACGATGACGCCAGATAAGGTGCTTGCGTTTTGCCAGCGCTTCGGAGAATTTCTCAAGGTTAAGATCGAAAATATGTCGTTGCAGCATAACAATACCGTAACGGCAAAGGAAGAAAATGCCGCAGCGAAAAGTGAGCGCAAGGCGATCGGCGTTGTCGCCGTAGCGTCCGGAGAGGGATTGAAAAAGACGTTCCTCGAACGCGGCGCCGATGTGATCGTTGACGGCGGTCAGTCGATGAACCCGTCCTCCGCGGATTTTATTGAGGCGTTTAATGAAGTTAATGCGGACGTTATCTTCGTTTATCCGAATAACGGAAATATCATCCTCACGGCAGAGCAAGCCGCGAAGCTTTACAAAAGCTCGGATGTGCGAGTTATAAAAAGTACTACCGTCGGCGCCGGCTATGCCTCGCTCGCCATGCTCGACGTTGGTTCGGGCGATCCGGATACGATAGAGTCGGAGCTGACCGAGGCGATGGACGGCGTGGTAACGGCGGAAATATCGCACTGCGTGAGAGACGCGGAGCTTGACGGCTTTGAAATGCATACGGGAGATTACATAGGCTTTGCGGATAAAAAACTGCTGTCTGTCGGAAAAGAAAGGCTTGAAGTGCTCTGCGGAGCGGTCGATTCCTTTGCCGACCGAGATATATTTATCGTGATCAGAGGAAAGGATGTTCCGGCTGACGAGGAAAACGGCGTCGCGGAATACTTCGCTCAAAAATATCGCGGTAAAGAGCTATACTTCATCGACGGCGAGCAGGACGTGTACGATTACATTCTCGTGATAGAATAAGGAGAGAAAATGAAAATATTGCTTTTCGTTCTTGCCGCCGCGGGCGGATACGTCGCGGGAAGCATAAATCCTGCGATAATCCTGTCGCGGCTCGTCTACAAAAAGGATATACGGAAGTGCGGCAGCGGCAATCCCGGCTTCACAAATTTCAAACGGAGCTTCGGCTGGGGGCTTGCGTGGCTCGTGCTGATCCTCGATCTGTTCAAGGCTGCGGCGGCGGACATCCTGTTTGCGTGGCTGTTTTCGAGATCCGGCGTCGATTTTGCGTTTGGAGCGGCATATACCGGCGTATTTTGCCTGATCGGTCACGTATATCCGATCTGGTACGGATTTTCGGGCGGCAAAGGCTTCCTCGTCTGCCTGTCTAATATATTCGCGGTAGATTGGCGCGTGGGACTGATGGCTACCGGAATCATGGTAGTGTTGGTTTTGACGACGCAGTATATGTCACTGTCGACCGTCACCGCAACGCTTGCGTCACCCGTGCTGCTGATCTTGCTCGGCGCGCCCGTCCCGATAGTCCTGATCGAAGCGGCTTCGGCGGCGTTCGTTGCGGTAAGGCACCGGGAAAATTTCAAAAGATTGCTTGCCGGAAATGAATCAAAATTCAATATTCTTGCGAAAAAATGAAAAAATACTAACAGTCCGACTTACCGCGTCGGGCTGTTTTCTTTTATATTCCGATATAACGCCTATTGAGCTTGTGCGAAATTCACAGCTCGGCGGCGCGACGAAAATCACCTTGCGCCGATCAGCCTTGCAATTTGCAAACGAAATCGCGCTTGCTACCGCACAAAAAAGGACGAAAAATGCAACTTTTGAGGCGGCGGCTGCGAAATCTCCTGCAAATCGCGTGAAAATTCGTTGAAAATTTCTCGTTTAGCCATGAAAGTGAAGAATATTCGCTTTTCGCTTTTGTTAAATCTATCTAATTTTGAATATTAATTGAAAAAATTGTTGACAGAAGTG
>CAYXNQ010000136.1:0-3666 GCA_964466545.1 uncultured Lachnospiraceae bacterium
TCCGAGCGAATCAAGCGCACCCGATTTTATGAGCGCTTCGATCTGACGTTTGTTAGTATCAAGCGAAGCCGTTCTTTCTATAAAATCGTAAAATGAAGTATACTTCCCTCCGCGTTCCCTTTCGGAAACGATCTTATCGATATATGCGGAGCTGATATTTTTCAGCGCCGATAATGCAAAATGAATATTTTCTCCGTCCGGTGTAAAATCGCTGTCGCACGTGTTTATATCGGGCGGAAGGATCTTGATACCGACTGCCGCGCACTCGCTCATGTACGACGCGATCTTCGGCGGATTACCGATCACGGACGTCATAAGTGAGCTCAAATATTCGACCGGATAATGCCGCTTTAAGAACGCGGTACGGTATGAGAGAATCGCGTAAGCCGCGGCATGACTTTTATTAAATGCGTAATTTGCGAACGCGACTATTTCCTTAAAAAGCTTCTCTGCGGCGGAAACATCATATCCCTTGGATGCGGCGCCTGCAAGAAATGCGTCGTGTTCGGCTGTCAGCACGTCAGATTTTTTCTTGGCGATTGCCCTGCGAACGATGTCAGCTCTGCCGAGCGTATATCCGGCTATCATGGTAAATATCTGCATGACCTGCTCCTGATACACTATACAGCCGTAGGTGTCCTCAAGAATACTCTCAAGCTCAGGTATGGCATAGCTTACTCGTTCGCCGTGTCTGCGCGCAATATACTGTGGGATTGAATCCATAGGGCCCGGACGGTACAGCGCGATCGCGGCAATAATATCTTCAATACGCTGAGGCTTCAGTTGCGTCAGCATCTGCCGCATACCGCCGGACTCAAGCTGAAACACGCCGTCCGTTTTTCCCTGCGATATCATATCGTAAGTAGCTTTATCGTCAAAATCAAGCTTTGAAAGATCAAAATCGGGTATTCTCTTGGAGATTTGCTTTTCAGCCGCGTTGATTATTGTCAGATAACGAAGCGCGAGAAAATCAAATTTCAAAAGTCCGATATCCGCCACCGTTTCCATATCGAACTGCGTAACGGTTACATCACCGCTCTTTGCTATCGGGAGATACTCGGTCAGCGGCTTTGCGGTTATTACGACGCCCGCGGCGTGCGTAGATATATGCCGTGGCATACCTTCAAGCTCGCGTGCATAATCAATTAGCCTGCGCGCCTGATCGTCATGCTCGTATTTCTCCCTTAGCTCTGCTGATTTCATAGCTTCGTCGAGCGTTATTCCGAGCGTGCGCGGAATCAGCTTCGCCACGCTGTCGACCTCGCTTACCGGTAGTCCCATTGCTCGGCCGACATCTCGCACAGCCGCTTTCGCCGCCAGCGTTCCGAATGTGATGATCTGCGATGTTCGATCGATGCCGTACTTTTGCCTTACGTAAGCGATCACCTCGTCACGCCGATTATAGCAAAAATCTATATCGAAATCGGGCATACTAACGCGCTCCGGATTCAAAAAACGCTCAAACAGGAGCTTGAATTTTATGCTGTCAACGTCGGTTATTCCGATAAGATATGCGACTAAGCTTCCCGCTCCCGAGCCTCTGCCCGGACCTACGGGAATCTTTTGAGATCTCGCAAAGCTGACAAAATCCCAAACGATCAGATAATATTCGGAATATCCCATTTTAGCGATAATATCAAGCTCGTAATTCACGCGCTCCGAATACTCGCTTCTCCGATCTGCGTCAACCGCGCCCGACGATATTTTGTCTTCAAGCGCTGTCATCGCGAGCGAGCGCAAAAATTCCGGCGCGGACATTCCGTTATCCGGAACATATTTCGGCAAATGAAGCTGCCCGAATGTAAAATCAAAATTACATTTTTCGGCAATAGCTACCGTATTTTCGATTGCACCTTCAAAGCTTTGAAACAGCCGCTCCATTTCTTCGGTAGATTTATAATAGAACTCATCGGTCTCAAAGCCGATAGGTCTGCCGTCGCTGATAACGTTATTCGTCTGAATACAGAGCATTAATGCTTGTAGTTCAGCGTCGCGCCGACGCAGATAATGCACATCATTGGTCGCGACAAGCGGAATACCGAGCTTAGCGCCGATAGCTGCGAGCGCGCGATTTACATTTTTTTGATCGGCTATACCATGATCTTGAAGCTCAAGATAAAAATCTCCACCGAAAAGATCGCGCAATTCAGCCGCGTAGTTTTCTGCCGCGGCATAATCCCCTGCGACAATACGTTTCGGAATATATCCGGCAAGGCAACCTGAAAGCGCGATAAGCCCCTCGGAATGCTCTTTAAGCAATTCAAGATCTATCCTCGGCTTGATGTAAAAGCCTTCCGTAAAGCCGAGCGAAACGAGCTTTATCAGATTTTTGTAGCCTATCTCGTTTTTCACCAGAAGAACAAGGTGATTGCCAGCGCCGATGGAGTGATCTTTTTCAAATCTGCTTTTTTCCGCGACGTAGACCTCGCAACCGATTATGGGCTTTATATTATATTTTTTGCACGCGCGATAAAAATCGACAACGCCGTACATCGCGCCATGATCGGTAATGGCGACCGCGCTGTGTCCTTGCTCCTTCGCCATTTTCGGAATATCGGAAATACGGCACGCTCCGTCGAGCAAGCTGTATTCGCTGTGCAAATGCAAATGTACAAAATCTGACACAGCAGTCACCTCCTTTATACCTTCATCTATAATTATAAAATTTCGGAGATAAAGTGTCAAGCAAAATATAAACATCTCGCCATAAAATCATCTAAATTATCAAAATGTTTCCGAATAGTTCAAAGATGATTTTGATTATCTATTGAAGAACGCAATTTATTATGTTATAATAATTACTGTATGGATTTCAAAATCCCAAAATATTTCTACATCACACGGGCGCGTATCTTGCGCCGCTCAACATAATTCAATGAACAGATCATATAAAAACACCTCAGTGCTTCAGCGTGAGCGCCGGAGCAAGGATTACCGCGACTTTTGGGCAAGCTCAAAGCACAAAGCTTACGAGGCGGCGCTTGTGATTACGGGCAGTGTTGAAAGCTCCGAAAAAGTGATATACGCCGCGTACAAACGCTTGTTTACACTCGACGCTTCCACAGATCTTACAACCGAATTGCTCGCTTCATTTGTCGTAAAAGAAGCAAAAAAAGCGATCTCGCCGGATTACAAAAGTCTTACCGAATACGATACCGCTCCGCTCAAGGAACGCGAGCGCATATTATTCGCGATGATGCGCGTTTTCGGACTCGGCGAAAATTCAATTACGGACATCATCAATTGCGATAAAACATATTTTGACGGCTTTGACAAATGCTTGCCGAAAAAAAACGTCGAATATCAAACCGTTCATTCTCCGAGCAACGAGCTTGAAAATAAGCTCGAAGCGCTTGTCGCATCGCTCACGGTGAAAGAACGGAAATTCAAAAAATGCGTCCTGATCGGCGCGATAATCACAGCTATCGTATTTTTGATCGCAACCGTCGCGCTGATACTTTCATATGTATTCGCTCCGCCTACGGAAAACGAGCGATACTTCATATCCGGCGATTTCAGATACTACACGCTTGACGACGGCTCGCTTGAGGTAACTATGTATCTCGGAAGCGCGTCAAGCGTTACCGTACCCGAAGAAGTAAACGGCAAGACCGTCGTTTCAATCGGCTCGGAAGCGTTTGCGGATTGCACCGAGCTGAAAAAGCT
>CAYXNQ010000137.1:0-3629 GCA_964466545.1 uncultured Lachnospiraceae bacterium
ACCAAACTTGCCCACGCTTGTCAACAGACGCGCCGATTTGTTAACTTTTGCCTGCCGTTTCGTTCACGTTTGTATGCATTTTCGCGCGACATAATGCAAAACGCGGAAAGATCAAGCACTATTGACATATCTCGCCCGAAAATGTTATAATTGTGATGACAAAAAATCATATCACAGTAAAGGTTACGAAATGCCACAGCAAACTATATCGGACATCAGCCCGCGCAAGCCACTGAAAAAAACTTTTCTTGAGATCACGAACGCCTGCAATCTCTCGTGTGAATTTTGTCACGGAACAAACCGCGAAATAAAGTATCTGACACCGGACGAATTTACTTGCGCGCTTCAAAAGCTGAACCGCGTCTCCGAATTTATTTATCTGCACCTGATGGGCGAACCACTGCTTCACCCCCGCCTTCGCGATTTTTTGCAGATCGCGGACGCTCTCGGCGCTAAGATAATTATCACAACGAACGGAACACTCCTCGGCAAATGCTCCGAGTTTCTTTTGAACGCGCCAGCGCTCCGCAAGGTCAGTATTTCACTTCACTCATATGAGGTAAATACCGTAAATATGTCGATCGACGATTACCTCGCACAGTGCTTTGAATTTTGCAAAAGCGCGGCGGCTCGCGGAAAGGTGGCGGTCATGCGCCTTTGGAATCTCGGCGGGAAAGATTCCATGAATGAGTATATCCTTGCAAAAATGCACGAATTTTTCCGCGACGAGTGGAAGGAGATTTTTTCCGGATATAAGCTCGGCGAATGGCTGTTTCTCGAATGGGGCGAGCGGTTTGAATGGCCGGACGTCAACGCGGACTACAAATGCGACGACCATTCCTGCTACGGATTGCGAAACCAAATAGGCGTGCTGTCAAACGGCACAGTAGTTCCGTGTTGCCTTGACGCCGACGGCGCGATTCCTCTCGGCAATATATTTTCGGATGAACCGGAAGATATTCTAAATTCATCGAGAGCCGTAGCGCTGAAAGAATCATTCCGAAATCGCAGCGTCACGGAGGAGCTTTGCCGTCGTTGCGGCTACGCGCAACTGAAAAATCGCTGATATAATTTCCGTTCGCATCGCGTAATCAATTTTGTTTTTCAAAATAACGATTCAAAATAACAGCGGCGTGGTAAAAAGCCACGCCGCTACTTTATATTCAGATTTATAGCAAAAGCTCAATCAAACAGCGCAAGCACCGATCTGCCACCCGCGCTAAGCATAAATACGCCTCCGCGACACGCCGCAACGCCGGTATATCCGGTCAGAATGTCGGATATCCGCTCGAAGCTTTCGTTGATCACGTATACGCCATCTCCGTCAAGCACGATTGCAATTCCGTCGAAGAAGCTGCCGGCATCGTCATACATCACTTCCGCACTGCCGTCCGCTTTCAGATATCCCCAGCGGCCGTCACGCTCCACGAGCACATACTGCTCATATTCGCCGAACAGGGCAGATATATAAATACTGCCGTATCCAGTTTGCGACACCGCGGCGTCAAGCGTGGGAATACAATATCCGTTTTCGTCAGTAGCGCATTTCGCAAGATCCACCAAATAGTATTCTTCCGAAATAACTCCGCCCAACACTATCTTCGACGCCACGATCGTGCCGATATGACTGCGCTCCGCAAGATACGAGCTATCTATCACATAATACGCGGAGAGATCACTGCCAACAAGAGCTACGGTACTTGTATAAGCCGACTCTCGTTCATCGGAAAGCAAAACGTATCCGTCCGAAAATCCGTTATTCGTCCATATATCGCCCGGGAAGAATGTAAATCCGCAGTACAACATAAGATCGTCGATCGAACCGGAGCGCAGGAAATTGCCGTCTTTATCTACGACTGCGATCTCCGAGGAATATCCCATCAGCATGATCAGCTCTCCGTTGATCATAGTGCCTACGTCTCTCACATCTGAAAATTGCGCAAGACGGTTTCCCGCCATATCATAGATATTCACGGTACTCGGCGAAAAAGGAGTCGCGAAATAATATGTATCGGATGTTGCGGTAATGATACGCCCTTCGTTGCAGGATAATATACACTCGCCTTCATACGTAGTCGTCCCCAACTGCGCCGACACAAAAACGTACTGCCTTGAAAATACTATCTTTCCGTTTTCGTCTATTACATCATAGTCATCGACATAACGCACGGTCTCCAAAGTGCCGAAATCTTCGTCTTCTTCCGTCGAAATCACTTCGGTGGAACGATTGTATGCCACAACATAACCGTCCGAGCTAACGCATTTTATTCCGCCGTTATATCCCGCCGTCAATACATTCCCCGCGCGGTCTGCAACATAAAAATTATCGTCCTTTTGAAAAACTATTATTTTACCCGAGCTGTGATATACGCTGTCCACCTCAAGACCGTCGATAACGCGAAGCTCTCCCGAATGATACGCTTCGCCGCAAGCCGAGCATACGCCGTCCACATAGCTATGCTCAGTCATAGGCATGATCTCCGTCTCTGTAACTCCGCAATTGCCGCAAGTACGCCCGCGGATTCCCGTTTCCACACAGGTCGGCTCTTGCAGTATCATCCATTCACCGTAGCTGTGAACGTGAGTATCATAAATATCGTCTTTCGATTCATTACAGCCCGCAAAAAGCGCAAGGATCATAATTGCAGTCAAAAGCAGCGCCGTCAATTTTCTCATAATGGTAGCTCCTTATTATCGTTAATACACAACATGATAATACCATAAATTTCAGCAGTATTCAAGACAAAATAATACAACCGATTCCAAATATCGTAACACAGGTCATCTTTGAGTGGCATAACCGCTCATAAAAAGCCGCAGCAGTCTCCGATATATGAGCCTAACTCTACTCGTCCGCGATCACGCTACAATCGCCGAGGATATCGGGCTTGTGCGCGAGCGAATCACTCTCGCTCAACTTGCGAATCACGCGGCAAGGATTACCCGCCGCAAAGCTGCCCGCAGGAATCGAGCGCGTGACCACGCTACCCGCGCCGATCACGCATCCGTCACCTATCGTCACCCCGGGAAGTATCGTAACGTTCGCGCATATCCAGCAGTTATTTCCGACCTTGACCGGCTTCGCATAGCATAGCCGACGCGCGCTTCCGTCGGGGCACCTCAAAGCCGCTCTTTCGTCGGGAAGCATCGGATGCATCGCAGTAGTTATGGTAACATTCGGTCCGAAATCGCAGTTCTCTCCGATCTCAACCTCTCCGTCATCTTGGCAGGTAAAATTAAAATTGACGAACGTACATTTACCAACCTTAGTATGCCTGCCGTAGTGAAATGTGATCGGCCCTTGAAATACAACGTTTTCATTTAATTCGCCGAGTATTTCGCCGAGCACGCGATTACGCTCATCTGTATCGGTATCATTAAGCGCATTATACTCCTGATTCAGCGCGTGAGTTCTGCGTTTGATCTCCACACGCCAAGGCTCTGCCGGCGAAAACATCATGCCGTTTCCGTTATTTAACATATCTTCCCTCCGAATTAAATTTTCAGATCGACGCATACACGCTTTCATTCGGCGCATGAGCAAAACATAACTTACCGAGCATAAAGAAAATCCCCGTACAAGCGTACGAGGATTTTTGGTGGGGGAAGGTGGATTCGGACCACCGAAG
>CAYXNQ010000138.1:0-3620 GCA_964466545.1 uncultured Lachnospiraceae bacterium
CCGCCGAATATATCATCATACGGCATAATAACCGTAGATCGTAACAGCGCCGTCACCCCCGTCGCCTCCTACGGATGTGCTCTGAGTTCCACCGCCGCCGCTACCGCCGGAGCCGATAGCTCTGCCGTCTTCGCCTCGCGAGGATTGCGAAAACGACGCTTCGAAAACGGAAGCGCCTCCGAGACCGTAAACGGAAGAAGCGCCGCCTCCGAGGGTGCGGTGATCGGCTGTTGACGCGCTGACGGATATGCCGCCCAAATTTCCGTTTTCGCCGTGATAAGCACCGCTTGCGCCTCCCGCTCCACCAAGTCCGCTGTCCGTAGCGCTTCCTGCTTTTCCGCCCTCTCCGCCACAGGCGGTATATCCGCAAAATGAGGTGTCGCCACCGCTTTGACCGTCTTTTCCGTATTCGCCGCCACCTCCGCCGGCTCCCACGTTCACCGCATATTTTCTGTCGGGAAGAAGCGTAACGCTCGACGCAACATATGCTCCCGCTCCGCCGCCACCTCCGCAGGAATACGCGTACGGAGAGCTGCCGCCGCCACCTCCGCCGCCACAAAGCTCTATATCGTATCTGCCTCCCACAGAACCGTCCGAGCTTGAAAATTCAAATTCTCCGGCAACATCGTAGCGCTTTACTACACGGCGCACCGTTATGTCATTGCCGGCAGGCAGGTGCTTAGCGAATATTCGCCTGTCGGATATATCTCCGAGAGTTACTGAAGCACCCCCCGCCCGAACGGTGATATCCGCAATCGGTATCTCCTTACGATCGCCCTCTGAGACAAGTGCCGGCGGCGTCGGAGCACTCGAATATTCTCCTGTTTTTATCTCAAGATGTATATTTCGCTCCGCAAGATCAAGAACGAGAGCAAGCGTGTCTATTCTCGAAAGCAGCTCCGAAGCGGCTTGAAGCGCGAACACAAGATAGTCCGTGCTTCTGTAATTGTAGCCGTCGATCACCGCACTGCCGGAGCTTACGCTTACAGCCATACCGCCGGCAGCACCGACGGTGAGCGAATCCGAGGTCAGAACGCCGTCTGTAATATACGAAGCGCGCTCCGCCGCAAAATCCTCGGCGGAATATACCCTGTCCGGAACCCCGCCCACAATATTCGCGTTAAAAGGAAATGATTTTTCCATATTGTCTCCTAAAATTAATATATCAAATGTTCAAAGAAAGCGTTGCCCTGTATCGCTCGATCCCGCTTACAACTGTTACCGTCTTTTCGGTGCAGAGAGCGTCGCACAGAAGCCCCAAGCCATCGCTTCTCATACTGCAAAGATCGCCGACGCAGATTTTTTCGGCAGTTTCCTCATCAAGCTCAACTTCAAGCTTTAGAGTGGGGCGCCGCTTCATCAGCTCAAGCTTTCCGATCTCTGTAAGAGCGCGAATATACGCCTCCCGCGAGTATTCTCCGTCGATCGTGTATCGCGACAGCGGCAATGCTTCGTCAATGTATATCCACCGCTCGCCGAATGCCGATTCGGTTTCCGATAAGTTTATCCCCTGCTCCTCAAGCTTGACCGTCGCATACTGATCGTTTCCGTCTGGATCGCATACTCCCCTGACAAACGCGCGGTTGCCGAAAGTACGGTAATCATATTCCGATACGATATCGGCGATATTTTCGTATTGCTCGGATAAGACCACGGGAGTAGCCGTTCCAACGCGCCTGTCGTTTGCCGCCCTGATCTTAGCGGCAAGCTTTCCTCGTTCTTTTTCCGAAAACGAAAGCGATATTCCGAGACTACCGAGCGTACATAGCTCGAAGATCGCCTCGCTCAGCCTTCCGGCGCGCGCCGTAAAGTCGATACTGTCTCCGCCCGCCACGGAAATCTCCGTCTCAGAGAGAGAAGACGGTAATGCAGCCTCTCCGTAATCGCGCAAAAGCTTCGCTATAAGCTCCGCCGGAGTACCGCTCAGCGATATGTCAAACGGAATCACCGCATAAGCGAAGCTCGCGCACAGCTCCGTCCCCCACAGCTTCACACTGCCGCCGTCGCTTGACGTTACAGCTCTGGTTATCAAATAATCGCCGCGTCCGGTGTGTATTCTGTCTCCGATGCCTACAGCCGCCGAGCCTATCGGTATTTCAAGCGTAAGCTCTCCTGCCGAGCTGCCCGACGGTGCAAATACCGTCTTCTCCGTTAAGCTTATGTATTCGTCAAGGCTTGCGATCGTCTCTCCGAATTTGTTCAAAATAAACATACCCGCCTCCGCCTACAGTGACAGATACAGCGGCACGAGCGATATCTTTACATTGACGTATGCGGTGTCGCTGCCGTTGCTTGCGTCGATCAAAACCTCATGCTCACCGGGCGGCAAAGCAAAAAACGTGCTTTTTAAGTCAAGCGCGGAAATAATGTTCTCCTCTACCCCACCGGAATACTTCACGATTCCGCGTTTTCCGCGCCGCGTGTCAACTACCACACGCTCTCCCGCCGATATCGGAGCTTCAAATTCAATGTAATCGCCGGTCACCGGAAGCTCCATGCGCACGCGCGTCGCCGCAGTTTCAAAGCTCAGCTCGATTACGCACCCCGCATCGATATCGCCGGGATTATCGGCATAAAGCTTTTCCGCCGTCTCCCTCAAGCCGAAATAATAATCATCCGTAACAGATATCGGAAAAACCGAGTTTCCCGCAAAGCTCGCACGGTTCACTACCGTGATCTCCTCACTGAAGCACGGATTGAAGCAGCTCGCGGTAATGAGAAATTTCTCCGCCGTCTCCCCGAAAAAGCCGCCGTCTCTCAAAAATTCGCACGAAGAGTCGGCAGTACATTCGATCGAATATTTGCCGCGAGACAGCTTGAAGCTGCCCATGGGATTTACGATCCGCGATATGAGACGTCGCGCCTCAAATAAAAATTTTTCTTTTTCCGATTCGTCTTTGCCGGAAGCGATAATGTATCCCTCAAGCTTGACCTTTCTCGTGCCGAGAACGCTACCCCTATTCTTCATTCCAAAGGCTCCCGCCCTCATGAGACTGTGCTCGGCAGAAGCGCAACCGCTCTGAAAAGCGCTCAAAATAAAGCTGCTTCCGTCAAAGCTAACTTTGTCTTTGCCGGCGGAAAGCGTAAGATTTTCCATAAAATATTATCCTCCCGTACCTATAAGCGAATCCTTCTTCAAAGTGTCGTGAGCTTGAAATTGCCATAGCCGCCAAGCGATATTAGCTCGAAAGTAACTCCTCCGCCGCGCTCGCAGTCGAATACCATTTCGCCCTTGCGAGATACAGCGCATTTTGCAAAAACAGCCAAGATCTCGTCACCTGATATGCGCGAAGTAAGTAAAACGTTTACCGAATCCGCCGCCTTGCCGCCGAACGATATCGCGCCGCCGGTCATAAGCATGACCGCGTTAGGCGATATGCCGGCAAGCTTGCCCGATATCTTCAATCGCTCTCCAGCGCGCAAAACGCCGATAACGTTGCCGTCCTCGTCTTTTATCTCATGCACGGAACATTCGTACGACAGCTTGCAACCGCCGTCGCTCGCTCCGGCAAAATACCCCTCGGAATAAATATCTTCCTCGCCTACCTCGCACGGCGCAACATATATCTCGCACGCACCGAGCATGAAATCGGAATTTTCGCTTTTGTTTGACAAATCAG
>CAYXNQ010000139.1:0-3374 GCA_964466545.1 uncultured Lachnospiraceae bacterium
TTGAAACGCGCGACGTCGCCGCAGCTTCGATCATTCGCGAATGTGACGATCGCGGTAACGGCGTTGAAACCGGCAACGGCACGGGCGTATGGCTTGATACACCCATGATCGAGCGTATCGGCGGCGAAGGCACGATCGAGCGCAGAATTCCTGCAATGATGCGTATGTTCGCAAAATACGGCATTGATATTCGCCGTGAGCCGATTCTCGTATATCCGACCCTGCACTACCAAAACGGCGGTCTCGATATAACACCGGACGGCATGACAACGAATGTTAAGAACCTTTTCGTTGCCGGCGAAGCAGTCGGTGGTATTCACGGAAAGAATCGACTCATGGGCAACTCGCTCCTCGATATAATCGTATTCGGACGTAATGCGGGCATAAATGCGGCAAAAGCTGCAAAGGAAACTGTTCAAGCACCGCTCACGCTCGCTCACATTGCAAAATTTGAATCCGAAATTTCAAATGCCGGAATTGAGACAGATACGGTTTCCCCGAAACTTCTCCCTAATTACACTAACAGACCCAACATTTAATCACACAATATAAGAAAAGCCGAGGCTATAAAGCCTCGGCTTTTTATCGTTTTGAGAAAACACAAAGCTGTATCGCTGAATTGCAAACTGTGGCAAAATACAAATTTATTTAATTTATGGCAGAAAATTCGCCAATAAATCTATTTTGCGAACACGTAGATCGTTGCGTAATTGTCAATATATGGTAAAATTATGTCAAATAAAATTAACCAAAACGGAGAGAGAAATGAATTTGGCCAAAAGATTCGCGGCGCTGATACTCGAATCGCGGACGCGGCGTAACTTAACGCAAGGCGAGGTTGCGGAACGAGCGGGGATTTCGCTTCGTTGGTATCAAAAGATCGAATCGGGTGCGCGCTTGCCGAGCACAGCCGTAGCTTTGAGACTTATATTCACGCTTGACATCGAGCTTGAAACGCTGAAAAAGGAGTGCGATATTTAGTGACTATTTACAAAGTATTTTCGAAGGCATATTCACAGAACGGCGAAAACGTATACACATCTTACGGAATCGTCGGAGAAAACGACAAAGGGTCAACAACAGTCGTCCATGACATAAGCACCTCTGAAACGAAGGTAGCACGGATTTGCGAGAAGCTGAATCGGTGCGGCGCGTCACCGCTGCATCTTCAAGAAATTATCGAGGACGAGCTATAAAGCTAAGAATTACCGTTCTCAGCTCACTTAAAGCGAAAATGCTTTCTTGTAGCGCACTGGTCGCATTTTTCCTCCTTACATGGTTGCGGCGGAAGATTAACTAAAATTATATCTTCGCCTATTCTTGATATATTACACCATGGAATACACACTTTATCGCGGAATCCGAACCCGAAAAATCCACATTCTCCGGGCAAATAGATTGCCGTGATTTTCCCGTCGCACGTGTCTATCTCAAAATCACAAATACATCCGAGCCTTCGTCCGTCGCTGACACTGACAACTTCCTTTCTGCCAAGCTCGCTTGTTTTGCATGACATACTCAAGCCTCCTTATGTATCATTCAAAATATACATACTCAGAAAGCAAGACAATTATTCCGACGATTAAATCATCCCGCGCAGTGTGCCACCGCTGACGCTTATCATTTTTTCAAGTGTTGCTCGGTCCGGTGCATGAAGCCCCGCGGCGATTACACCGTCTGAATCGCGATACGGCTGTATATAGTATCCGCTGTAATCAAGCGACTCGATCATTTTTGATATCTCTATTATATCTTCAACGGTATGCAATTCTTCGGTAACCGTAGTCCGAAACTCGTATTCGGGAGCAAGAGAAGCTATCAAAGCGATAGATTCGAAAATGCGAGAAATATCAATTTTTTCTAAGCCTGCTGTACGGGCGTATTTACTCGGAGAATTTTTTATGTCCATAGCAACATAGTCGATATTTCCGGAACGCAACAGCTCTCCTAACCTCTCGGTTGCATAACCGTTGGTATCAAGCTTGACTTTATATCCGCAAGCTTTAATTTTCGATATAAATTCACTTAGCCCTTCGCTTAACAGCGGCTCGCCGCCGGTCACGCACACACCTTCGAGAACTCCACGTCTTTTTTTTAGAAAATCAAAGAAATCATTCTCAGATATAATATCCCCACATTTGTCTCCGATCACCAGATCGCGATTGTGGCAAAAGGGACAACGGAAATTACATCCGTGTAAAAATACCGTACACGCCGTAATGTTAGGATAATCAAGTAGCGTCAGCTTTTGCAATCCTTTAATTTTTATCAATGGAATTACCTCCGAAAATAATACAATAATTCAATGTTAAGAATATCCATGTTACGTCTACGGAAGCTGTCAAAATTCAAAAATAACTTGTAATTTTCGATATTATGCGGTATAATAGATTGAAAACTTACATGAGAGGGCTATTTATGAAAAAGACACTTTTGAAAAAATACGCTCGCCTTATTGCACAGGCGGGAGCAAACGTCAAAAAGGGAGACAGAGTTATAATCAAAGCCGAACTCGATCAGCCGCAGTTCGTAACTCTTGTGGCAGAAGAATGTTATAAGCTCGGCGCTATTAAAGTCGAAACCGATTTTTCTCATATGCCTTTAACGGCAATCAATATCAAATACAGGAGCGAAGAAATCCTTTCCGGCGTTGAGGAATGGGAACTGAAAAAGCTCGAACGTAATGTCGAACAGCTTCCCGTCATGATTTATCTCATGTCCGAGGCGCCTGACGCACTCGGCGGGATTGATTTCAACAAATATGCTTCCGCAATGGCAAAGCGCGGTGCGGCAATAAAATCGTATCGTGATCAGATGGAAGATAAATATAAATGGGTAATTGCTGCAGTTCCCGGCGTGGATTGGGCAAGAAGCGTATTTCCCGATGAAAAGCTGAAAAGCAGAGCCGTGGAAAAGCTTTGGGAAGCGATCTTGAAATGCGCACGCGTTGTTGACGGCGAGGATCCCGTAAAAACGTGGCACAAGCATGAAAAAGATATCGCCGAGCGGTGCGATTGGCTCAATTCTCTCGGTCTTGAATCGCTTGAATACAGCGCGTCAAACGGAACAAAATTTACAGTCGGTCTGATTCCGGACGCACAATTCATGGGCGGATCTGAGAATACAAGTCGCGGTCAGTCCTTCAGCCCGAATATTCCCACCGAGGAAGTATTTGTAACGCCGATGCGCGGAAAAGCCGAAGGAATCGTGTACTCCTCTCGTCCGCTTGTATTCAACGGAATCAAGATCGAAGATTTTTACATTGAATTTAAGGACGGTCGCGCAGTTTCGTCCGGCGCAAAGGTCAACGGCGAAGCGCTGAAGCAGATTTTGAATATGGATGAAGGAGCTTCGTATCTCGGCGAATGTGCTTT
>CAYXNQ010000140.1:0-3369 GCA_964466545.1 uncultured Lachnospiraceae bacterium
AAGTTATCGCGGTCTCCCGTTTCAGCGATAAGGCGGTCGAGCGCGAGCTTAACGAGGCGGGTGTTGAGACCGTTTCATGTGATCTTCAGGATGTCGAGGCGCTGTATGCCTTGCCGGATTGCAAGAATATCATATATATGGCGGGCAAAAAATTCGGCACCGACGGTAACGAATGGGCGACGTGGGGAATGAACGCGACGCTTCCGGCTTTTGTCGCGCATAAATTCCGCAATTCTAACATTGTCGTTTTTTCGAGCGGAAATATTTATTCTATCACAAAGACAGAGGACGGCGGCAGTCTTGAGAGCGATAAGGTCGGACCTATTGGAGATTATACGCAGAGTTGCCTCGCGAGAGAGCGTGCGTTTGAATTTGCCTCGCATAAATATGGGACGAAGGTTTTGATATTCCGCCTGAATTATGCGATCGACCTGCGTTACGGCGTGCTTTGCGATATCGCCACTGCTTTACTTGAACGCAGACCGCTGAAGATCGAGACTTCCTCTGTAACGTTCATTTGGCAGGGAAGCGCAAACGAATTTGCGATAAGATCTTTGCTTCACTGTTCCGCTCCCGCCTCCGTAATGAATATCTCCGGAGATATCGTTTCCGTGCGTGATTGCGCGGTGAAGATGGCAAAGATGCTCGGCGTTGAGCCGATATTTGAGGGGGAGGAGCAGGGTGACGGATATATACTCAATACCGATAAAATGAAGGCTACGCTCGGCGCGCCGGCTTACGATCCCGATACGCTGATGCGTTGGCAGACTGAGTGGCTGTCGGAAGGACTTCCGATCCTCAACAAACCGACTCATTTTGAGGAGCGCCACGGCTCGTATTGACAGAGCGTATGTGCGAATCTGACTTCCGCACGGAAAGCTCCGCCTAAATTCGCGACCTGATATTAGCATAACGAGATCGTCCGAGCCGAAAGCGTTCGGGCGATCATTGGCTTTATCGTATCGCTCAAAGGAGAATACACGTGAATACATTAAATAAATTTGACGGCAAAGCGGAAGATTATACCGTGAGCCGTCCCGGTTATGCCGCCGGCTTGATCGAATGTCTGTATAGCAGATACGGGCTTTCGGCGGATTCGATAATTGCGGATATCGGTTCCGGTACGGGTAAGCTGTCAAAACAGCTGCTTGACAGACGCAGTGAAGTCTATTGCGTCGAGCCGAATTATGATATGCGTTGCGCCGCGGAAAACGAGCTGTGCGAATATCCGAATTTTCATTCCGTCGCGGGCGACGCTGAGCATACAACGCTGAAAAGCGATTTTGCGGACGCTGTTACAACGGCGCAGGCGTTTCATTGGTTCGATGTGCCGAGATTCAAGCGGGAATGTATGCGGATCATCAAGCCGGGCGGCAGAGTGTTTTTGATATGGAATATTCGCGATCGAGCGGATGTCGTTAATCAAGAGTGGAGCGAAGTATTCTCCCGCTACTCTCCGAGCTTTCGTGGATTTTCCGGCGGAATAGAGCAGGACGACGACAGGATCAAAGCATTTTTTGACGGTGAATATGATCGTGTAGCTTTTGATCATCCGTTGACTTGTGACAGAGAAAGCTTTATAAGAAGAAGCTTGTCAAGCTCCTATTCGCCAAAGGAAAGCGAAAAAGAATACGGGCAGTATATCTTTGCGCTGCATGCAATATTTGATAAATACGAGAAAAACGGAACGATTTCGATTCGGAATAGCTCGATCGCCTATATAGGCACCGTTAAATAGAAGCGGATATCTGCTTCCGCTTTATAAAAAATAAAATCCGACCTGTAACGTTAGAGACAGGTCGGATATTTTTGTGGAACTTCGCTGAATTTTGTGTGAACTTAGTTCAGATCAAAGCTCGGTCTTCCAAAGTCCGTGGAGATTGCAGTAAGCGTATACGGCAACGGGAGTTTCGTTTGCCGTTGCGAATACGACCTCGGGAGCGTCGCCGGGCTTGAGAGCCTTGCGCTGACCGCCGACGTTGGTTTGCAGATATACCCAATTGATGCTGTGTTCTTCTGTCATCGGATGAAGCGCGCTACCGACGCTGACCTTTACGAGACCGTTTTCTACGGTGACGACGGGAATATGCTTTTCGCGGCTTGCTTCAACTGTGCCGGCCTCAAGGGGAGACATCTTTTCTCCGCAGCACATAACTGGCACACCTGCATTGTTGATCATACCGATGATGTTTCCGCAGTGCTTGCAAATGTAAAATCTGTTGTCGTTCATAGTAATTTTTACCTTTCGATCGTTATTGATTTATTAAATCCAAAGCCGTTTGCGCTTTGAGATCTACCGATTTATTTGATTTCCTCGAAATCAGCGGCGCCGTGCTTGCAGAGCGGGCATACGAAATCGTCGGGGAGAGTATCGCCTTCGTATACGTATCCGCAGATCTTGCATACGTAGCCCTTCTTTCCGGCGGTGTCGGGTTTCGGCTTTACGTTGTTTTGATAGTACGTGTATGTCATTGTCGGCCTATCGGAGATAACTCTGGATTCGGTGATCGAGCATATGAACATACCGTGCGTATCGAGATCTACGTAATCCTCGACCTTCAGAGACATAAATGAGTTGATATACATGGGAAGAAACGCAAGTCCGTTGTCCGATCTCAAGGGAGTGATCGAAGCGAATTTGTCCGCGTTTCTTCCGCTCTTGAAGCCGAAATTTTCAAATATCGAAAACGGTGCGTCCTCGGTGAGACAGTTAACGTTCATTTTTCCGCTTTGGCGGATTATATGATGCGAGTAATTTTGCTTGCTGATAGTTACAGCTATGCGATTCGGGGTGTTTGTGACCTGAGCTACGGTGTTGACGATCAGGCCGTTATCTTTTTTGCCGTCGTTTGCGGTGACGACGTAAAGTCCGTATCCGATATTGAACAGCGCAGAGAGATCGTTTTTGTTAGCCGTTGAGGACTGCTTTGCCAAATACTCACGAGAAAGCTCGTTTGCGAGTGCGGAAAGCTCGCCCTCGCTTCTTTCGTCGAGAGATGAAAGAATTTTAACCGTGTTTTCCGCAAAGAGCAGATTTTTCGATTTTTCAAACATTCCCTTCATGATCTTAGCGGCGAGAGGCGCCCAGCTGCCGTTTTCGATGAACGCAACGGTTCTGTTTTGAAAATTGCGCTCGGTCAGATGAGTGATAAAGTCGCGCATGAACGGGAATATCTCGGCGTTATAGGTGGTCGTTGCAAGCACGAGTTTGCTGTATCTGAATGCGTCGGATACAGCCGACGACATATCGGAGCGAGCCAGATCGTACACGATGACCTTAGGCGCTCCGTTGGCAACGAGCGCCTCCTTAAGCTTTTGCACGGCTTTTTTCGCATGTCCGTAGACCGAGGTATATGCAATAACTATGCC
>CAYXNQ010000141.1:0-3313 GCA_964466545.1 uncultured Lachnospiraceae bacterium
CAATTTCGGCAGGTGCAAAGTTTGTCGTTTCTCCCGGCTTCAATCCGGAGATCGTCGCGCATTGCATAAAGAATAATATTCCGATCGTCCCCGGCTGCGCAACTCCGTCGGATATCGAGAAAGCGCTCAGCTTCGGTCTTGATTTTGTTAAATTTTTCCCCGCTGAAGCTGCCGGCGGTGTCGCTATGATCAAAGCGATGTCCGCGCCGTACGGAAACGTTTCCTTCATGCCTACAGGCGGTATCAATATAAATAACCTTCTTTCGTATCTTTCGTTCTCTAAAGTCGTTGCTTGCGGCGGAAGCTTTATGGTTAAAGAAGAGCTTATCTCTGCAGGTCGTTATGATGAGATAGAGCATCTCACAAGAGAATCCGTTATGGCAATGCTCGGATTTGAGCTTAAGCACGTCGGAATCAATTGCGATTCGGCAGACGAAGCAACCTCTGCAGGCGCATATCTCGCGAAAGCGTTCGGATTTGCTTCCCGTACAACAGACAAATCCGTTTGGGCAGGTAACGCTTTTGAGATACTCAAATCAAGCGGTCGCGGAAAGTGCGGTCATGTTGCGCTTGCCACTAATTTCCCCGACAGAGCGGCGGCATACCTCAGAAGAAGCGGCGTAGAGCTTGATGAATCCAGCGCAGGTTATGACGGAAAAGGAAAGCTGAAATATATTTATCTTAAAGACGAGATCGGCGGATTTGCCGTACATCTTATCGGTAAATAATTATTGACGGCAGTCAAACTTTTGAAAGGAAAGTGCCCGAGGCGATCTTCGGGCACTGTTGAATAAATGATCGAAAAACTGAAAGCCGCGGAAGAACGTTATCTGAAGATCGAAGCCGAATTATCATCTGGAATTTCAGATATGGAGCTGTATAAAAATCACATGAAGGATTATAAAGCTCTTACGCCGATTATTGAAAAATACCGTGAGTATAAGCGCGCTTCCGCCGATATGTCCGACGCAAAAGCTATGATCGACGAAGAATCCGACAACGAGCTTCGCGCACTTGCAGAAGAAGAATACTATGCCGCAAAAGACAAGCTTAACCTGCTTGAGAGCGAGCTGAAAGTTCTTTTGCTTCCGCCGGATCCGGACGATGACAAGAATGTTATCGTAGAGATAAGAGCAGGAGCGGGCGGAGATGAGGCGGCGCTTTTCGCAGGCGTATTATACCGTATGTACGGTATGTATTCGGATACTATGAAGTTCAAAACCGAGCTTATCTCATCTAACGAGACGGGGCTGGGCGGTTACAGAGAAATCACTTTCAGCGTCAGCGGTGACGGAGCGTTCTCAAAATTCAAATTTGAAAGCGGCGTTCATCGTGTACAAAGAGTTCCGGAAACGGAAGCTTCCGGAAGGATCCATACATCGACCGCTACCGTTGCGGTGCTTCCGGAGGTCGAAGACGTTGCCGTAGAAATCAATCCTTCCGATATTGAGATTGAAACGATAAAAAGCAGCGGTGCAGGCGGTCAGCACGTTAACAAGACCGAATCTGCTATACGACTGCTCCATAAACCCACGGGGATTGTGATCGAATGCCAGGACGAACGTAGCCAGTATAAGAATAAAGACAAGGCGTTTAAGCTGTTAAAGGCGAAGCTTTACGATATGAAGCAACGCGAGCAAAATGATAAGATCGCAACTGAACGCAGACTTCAGGTAGGAAGCGGTGACAGAAGCGAGAGGATCAGAACATATAACTATCCGCAAAGTCGCGTAACCGACCACCGTATCGGTCTTACTTTGCATTCCCTCGAAAGCTTTTTGAACGGTGATATCGGGGAAATGATAGACGCGTTAGCGACAGCCGACGCTGCTGAAAGGCTGAAACAATCAAATGAAAACTGAACTCTTGAAACCGACCGAGGATACTCTGCAAAAAGCCGCCGTATTGCTGCAAAGCGGGAAGCTTGTCGCATTTCCTACCGAAACAGTATACGGGCTTGGCGCAGATGCAACAGATCCTGCGGCGGCAACGGCAATTTATTCGGCAAAAGGCAGGGCGTCGGATAATCCGCTCATCGTACATATCTGCAATGCGAGCGACGCCGAAAACTACGCATATACTACACCGCTATATTATAGGCTTGCGCAAAGATTTATGCCGGGACCGCTCACGGTGATTTTGCCGAAAAAGGATATAATTCCGCGTGAAGTGACCGGCGGACTTGATACAGTCGCGATAAGATGCCCGTCGAACGCAATAGCGAGAGCTTTGATCGCGAAAGCCGGTTTACCGATCGCCGCTCCGTCGGCAAATCGTTCTGGCGCTCCGTCTCCAACAAATGCGCGTGATGTTTTTGGAGATATGAACGGACGAATACCGTTGATAATCGACGGCGGAGACTGTACTATCGGCGTTGAATCGACCGTAATAAAAATCGACGGTGAATCGGCAACGATACTTCGTCCCGGAGCTGTAACCGCCGCTATGCTTTCGGAGATATGCCAAAGCGTATCCGTCGCGACAGCCGTCGTAGATCCGTCGTCTGCGGGAGACGCGCCGCTTTCCCCCGGCATGAAATACAAGCATTACGCGCCGAAAGCCGAGCTGTACCTCTTAGACGGAGATACAGACACGGCGACTAATTACATTTTACAGCACAAAAACTCTAATACCGCAGTGATATGTTGCGATTCGGAAGCTGATAAGTTCAACGGAATGATATGCCTTTCTTGCGGCGCCGAAGGCGATTATCGCGAATATGAGCATCGGCTGTTTTCGCTTTTGCGCCGAGCGGATGAGCTGAAAGCAACGACGATATACGCTTTGTTGCCTCCGCTTGAGGATAATTACTTAGCTATATATAACCGTATCGTTCGCGCCGCCGGAAGTAAGATCATTAAGGTATGACTCAAAATATTATAACTGATGTGGGGTTTTGAATGGCAAAGAAAAAAGCAACACAAAAAGCAGAAATAATACCGGCAGAGCCGACTCTGCAGCCAATTACCGAAACGATTGAAAAAAATTATATGCCTTACGTCATGAGCGTAATCGTATCGCGTGCTATTCCCGAGATCGACGGCTTTAAGCCTTCACACAGAAAGCTCCTTTATATGATGTATAAAATGGGTCTTTTGAACGGCGCGCGTACAAAAAGTGCGAATGTTGTCGGTGCAACGATGAAGCTCAATCCGCACGGAGATATGGCTATATATGAAACGATGGTCAGACTGACTCGCGGAAACGAGGCGTTGCTTCATCCGTTCATTGATTCAAAGGGAAGCTTCGGAAAGCAGTATAGCAGAGATATGGCGTTTGCCGCGCCGCGTTACACCGAGGTAAAGCTTGATCC
>CAYXNQ010000142.1:0-3303 GCA_964466545.1 uncultured Lachnospiraceae bacterium
AGCGGAGACAGTGTGCGAGATATCGTGCCGCGGCTTTTTAAGCCGCGGCATATTTTATCAGTACAGACTGATGCTCCGCTTCCGCCGCGCCGCGCCGTGTACGGCGATATTATATCGAGAGACGTCGTGATAGATTCGGGAATCGCCGTATTTTACCCTTCGCCCGCTTCATATACGGGAGAGGATATGCTTGAGCTGTCCTGTCACGGCGGCGAATATGTAACGCGCTCCGTGCTTGAAGCCGCGTTTAACGTCGGCTGTGAGCCTGCGGTCGCCGGAGAATTTACCAGGCGAGCGTATATTAACGGAAAAATGACGCTCGCTGAGTGTGAGGCTGTCGGGGCTTTGCTTGACGCCGATACGGAGGAGAAGATGAGGCTCGCCTCATCTGCCGTAAGAGGTAAACTGACAGCTGCGCTTGACGGCTTATATACAGAGCTTTACGATATGCTGACCGGACTTTACGCGGCGATAGATTATCCGGACGAGGAGATAGATTACAGCGGCAAGCCATCTGAGATAGTGGCGAGCCTGCTTTGTAAGGCCGATAAGCTGATCGCTACCTACAAGACCGGACGGGCCGTGGCTAAGGGAGTTCACACAGTTATATGCGGCAGACCCAACGGCGGAAAAAGCTCGCTGTATAACGCGATACTGAAGGACAAGGCGGCTATCGTCACGCCGATTGCGGGAACGACGCGCGATGTGCTTGAAGCTACCGCTTCATTCGGCGGAATTACGCTTCGCATTGCGGATACAGCCGGTCTTCACGAGAGCCAAGACGAGATCGAGGCGATCGGCATCGAGCTGGCGTGGGAAAAATTGGGCGAAGCCGAGCTTGCGCTGTTCGTTCACGATCTTGCGTCGCATGACGAGCCGGACGTTGAGCTTCTTTCAAAGATCAAAGCGGCGGCGCCGTCGGCTGCGATCATAGCCGTGCTGAACAAATCGGATATCGCCGGTGATGGCGAGGTCGAGATGGTAACCCGTGCGTTCGCTTCGCTCGGAATATCGAACTTTGCCGTGATTTCGGCGAAGGACAGCGAGCTTTCTGAGCTTGAGGAAGCTGTCGGACGTATATACAACGACGGTGGAATAGATTTTTCCGCGGACGCGGTGATCTGGGAAGCGCGGCATTTCGCGGCATTGACTCGTGCGCGCGAGCTGATTGCGGAAGCCGACGATATGCTGAAAAACGAATTGCCCGCCGACGCTGTTTGCGCACAGCTTGAAGCTGCACTCGGCGAGCTTGCGATGATCGACGGACGCGGAGTTTGTGAAGATATCGTTGCCGGTATTTTTTCAAAATTCTGTGTCGGAAAATAATGATATGAAAGAATTTCTCAAAACCAAAACATTTATCGTACTTCTGTGCGTCGCACTTGTTCTTACGATAGTTCCGTCCGTTCTGTATTCAATGGGGCTTTCTTCTGTCCTTAAGAGCGCCGCAAACGTTGTAATTATGCCGTTTCAAAAGGCGTTCAATTATGCCGCTGACGCGCTTGATGGATTTGTGTCGTATTTTACTGAATTTGACCGTCTTGCCGAGGAAAACGAAAGCTTGCGTGCCGAGCTTGAGGAGCTGCGCGAAAAGAGCTACGACGCCGCCGAGATCGAGAACGAATATAAATGGCTAACCGAATATCTTGAGCTTAAGCGCGAGCATACCGATTTCATAATGACGTCGGCTAATGTTACCGGACGGGAGAGCGGAAATTACATGACGGTATTTACTCTCGACCGTGGAAGTGCGCACGGAATCAATGTCGGTATGCCCGTTATCACAGCCGACGGAGTTGTTGGCTATGTTGCGGAGGTCGGCGTAAATTGGTCGAAGGTTAAGACCTTGCTCGAATCGACGGTTTCGATAGGCGTATACGTAGAGCGGAGCGGGGAGATCGGGCTGGTGACAAGTGATTATATTATGTCGCGTGAGAACATCTGCGAGATGAAATATCTGCCCGACGACGCTGACGTTAAGATAGGCGACCGCATATTGACGAGCGGCTATGGAACTGTATATCCCCGCGGGCTTGTGCTCGGATATGTCAGCGACATAAAGCATGACGATTATTCGCAATCGACAGTCGCATACATCACGCCTACCGCCGAACTGTCCGATCTGATGAAGGTAATGATTATTACGGATTATGAAATCTATATGGAATAATATACGTCTGCGCCTGAAAAGCTTGTCGGGCGGAGGCGGACGCCCGCTTTTGCGAGTCGATCTGCACGAGCTGTTTGCGGTGTTGCTTCGCTTATTTTTGATAGTGCTGTTTGCGGTGCTTCAGACTACTGTTTTTGCGCGCTTCAGACTTTTCGGCGCTGTTCCGGATCTGATGCTTGCGACCGTGCTGGCGATCGCGATAAAGGATAAGGCTGTTCGTGGCGCCGCTTACGGTATATTTGCGGGATTTATAATAGATTCGCTCGGCGCGATCGGTTTTTCGGGCCAGCCGTTATTTTTGGGTGCAATCGGATTTTTTGCCGGATATTTCGCCGATGTGCGCTTCAGCGATAACGTTGCTGTGCGTGCGATCTATATTTTGCTCGCGTCGCTTGTGCGATCGGTATTCACGCTGTTTATGTGTGCGCTTACGATAAACGGATTTATTTTATCCGAGGTGCTTACCGGTACCGTTATTCCGGAATTTGCCGCTACGCTGATATTTTCCGCCATTCCTTTCTTCGCTGTTTGGATATGTACGAAGAACAGGGGAGAACGGAAGGACGGGGACTCCGAATAGATCGTGTGGAAATGTAAAAATAAAAAGCAATCATGTTCTTCTTGAAAGGACACGGTTGCTTTTTGCTATTATTTGATATTGTTACGGTTTTGACGGTATACCTCGTAAGCGAGGACGGAAGCGGCAGAAGCGGCGGAAAGTGAGCCGTTGAAATCTCTACCGTATTCGAGCCGGACGATCGAATCTGCGCAGTCGAGCGCCGCGCGGGAAATTCCGCGTTTTTCTCCTCCCACTATCAGCAAGAGAGGCTTTGACAGATCTGCGTCGTAAACGGATACGGAATCTCTTATGCCCGCGCACACGATGCGGTAATTTGACGCGCGGAATTTAGCGGCGATATCTTCGACATTTCCGACGTAGCTCGGAAGCAGCTCGGAAGCGCCGGCAGATGATCTACATACGACTCCCGCGGCACTCATCCAGTTCCTTTCGGAGAGTATCACGCCGTCGGCGCCCGCCGCATAGATAGTGCGGAGCGCATATCCGAAATTGTACGGGTCTTCGATTCCTTCAAGCATTGCGTAAAATCCGTTTTGCTTCGGCTCAAGCTCGC
>CAYXNQ010000143.1:0-3255 GCA_964466545.1 uncultured Lachnospiraceae bacterium
GGCACCATTCACAAAAAGCGGGCACCGCCAAGACAAAGTGAAAACCCTTGAAAACATAGTGTTTTCAAGGGTTTGTTGGCGGAGAGGATGGGATTCGAACCCATGTGCGATTGCTCGCAAACTGATTTCGAGTCAGCCCCGTTATGACCACTTCGATACCTCTCCGTATAATGCGCTTACGCTGATCATCTTACGCAAGCTCAAACATTATATCATATTCCGTTTCTGATTTCAAGAGATTTTTCAAATTTATTTTTTATTTTGTGTCGGATCTGCCCTGAAGCTCGGCAAGCTCGCGCATAAATGTCTCCGCGTCGCGAAATTCACGGTAAACGGACGCGAATCTGACATATGCTACGACGTCGCGGTTTTTCAGCTTTTCCATTACCATTTCGCCGATCTCGCTTGAACGGATCTCGCGTCGCATTGAATTCATGATCTCGCTTTCGACTTCATTCGCGATCTCCTCAGCGTCTACAGGACGCTTTTGGCACGCTTTGATCAATCCGGAAAGGAGCTTTTGTTTGTCGAAAAATTCTTTACAACCGTCTTTTTTGATAACGAGCGGTTGAAAGGCTTCGATGACCTCGTAGGTCGTGTAACGGTTCTGGCATTTTAAGCATTCGCGACGGCGGCGAATGGTGTTATTGTCGTCAACCGGCCTTGAATCTATTACTTTACTGTCATTGTAGCCGCAAACCGGACATTTCATCAGTCTGTATCACTCCGTAAAATTGCTGTATGGCGCAACGTGCGTCTGCCGCGCGCAGTATATCGGGAAGCCGTAAAGTATGGCGGCGACAGTCAGAAGACTTGTCGCGCAAGGCTTACTGCAATTATTATACCATATTCAACGCAAGTCTGTCAACCGAAGTAGTGATTTTTGTCTTCATTTTTATATAATACAAAAATTTCGAAGCAATATGCGCCACGAATGCTGTCGCGTATTGTTTTTTCGGAAAATTTGTGATATACTTATAAAAAAACAAAATGAGAGGTATATAATATGAACAGCGAATGGGATCTCGGTATACTTTATGATTCGTTCGACTCAGATGAATACAGAGCGGATCTTGCAAAACTTGATTCGGCTATCGCGGAGCTTGATGCGCTCGCGGGACGTGCGGCGACAGCGGAGGATGAGACACTCTTGAAAGATTACGTCACTCTGGCAGAAGATATGTCCGAGCTTTCAGGCAAGCTTTACATTTACGCAAGCCTCAGATATTCCGCGAATACGGCTGACACAGAGGCGGCCAGCGTTATCGGTCGCCTGATGGACAAGCTCGGAAGTACGGCTGCGAGTGAAACCGTTTTGAAAAACAGGATAGCCGCAATTACCGATCTTGACGGCGCGATAGAGCGTGCGTCGCTCGGCGAATATAAATATTATATTACGAATATCAAGCGCGACAGCCGTTATCTTTTGAGCGAACGCGAGGAATCGCTTTTTGCGAAGCTGAATATATCGGGCGCGTCTGCTTGGGAGAATCTGCAGAGCACGCTTACCAGCACGGTCAAGGCGGATTACAGAGGAGAAAAGCTGACGCTCTCCGCGGTCAGAAATCTCGCATACGCTCCCGATCCGAGTGTAAGGCGCGACGCATATGAAGCCGAGCTCAAATGTTACGACGGAATCAAGGAATCCGTGGCGTTTGCGCTCAACAGCATTACGCTGCAGGTGCTTAACGAATGTGATGTGCGCGGATACGAATCGCCTCTCCACAGATCGCTGTATGTTTCCAGAATGAAAAAAGAAACGCTTGACGCGCTCTTGGCTGCAATGGACGAATATCTGCCTCATTTTCACCGTTATCTGAAGGCTAAGGCTAAAGCGCTCGGTCACGAAAACGGAATGCCGTGGTTCGATTTATTTGCGCCAATGGGAAGCTCCGATAAAAAGTATACGACAGACGACGCGAAAGAATATCTGCTCGGAATTTTTAAGAAGTTCGATCCGGAGCTTCACGGTATGGTGGAGCGCGCCTTCAACGAAAGCTGGATAGATTTCTATCCGCGCGAAGGCAAGGTCGGCGGCGCGTTCGATTGCGGAGTGCCTTCCGCAAAGCAGAGCAGAGTCCTTACTAATTTTGACGGAAGCTTCGGCGATATAGTCACGCTGGCGCACGAGCTTGGCCACTCGTTCCACGATCGCCAAGTATTCGCTCATTCTGTGCTCAATCAGGATTATTCGATGCCTGTTGCGGAGACGGCGTCTACTTTCAACGAAAATCTGGTCGTCAGCACTGCTATTTCGCAAAGCACAAGCAACGACGAAAAGCTCGCGCTGATCGAAAGCCAGCTTATGGACGCCTGCCAGATAATCTGCGATATCTATTCGCGTTTCCTCTTTGAAAAATCCGTGTTTGAAAATCGCGCAAATGAGTTTATGAATGCCGATCGTCTTTCGGAGCTGATGCTCGCGGCGCAGAAAAAGGCATACGGCGACGGACTTGATTTTTCGTATCCGCATCAGTATATGTGGCTCTGCAAGGGCCATTATTACAGCGGCGGCCTCAGCTTCTACAATTTCCCGTATGCATTCGGCGGATTGTTCGCTCGCGGCTTGTATGCGAAATACGTCGCGGAGGGCAAGGATTTTGTTGCGACGTACAAGAAAATGCTTGCGGCAACGAGCGTTTGCGACGTAGAGGAGTGCGCGATGATCGCCGGAATAGATCTTACAGATCCTGACTTCTGGAGAAGCGGTCTCGAATCGTATGCAAAGGAGATCGACGAATTTTGCGCGCTTGTCTCTGCGAAATGAGATGCGCAGAGAATGTTAA
Source organism: uncultured Lachnospiraceae bacterium (assembly GCA_964466545.1). GTDB lineage: Bacteria > Bacillota > Clostridia > Oscillospirales > CAG-272 > CAYXNQ01. The sequence continues at coordinate 2,787 of CAYXNQ010000143.1, forward strand.
TAAACTGTAAATTTGTGCGGCTTTGCGGGCTGAGAACTGTAAAACACTTGAAAATGACTTGAAACTGTGATATAATACTTTGCGTATGCGAAAACGCATATTAATACACACATGGATCGGCTTGACGGTGCCGGTGCCGTATTCTCGCGATAAAGGCAGAGATAAGCGCTTGTTCGCTCGGCTGCATCGTTCGCTTTCATGGTGGAAAAACCGAAGGAGAATTCTATTATGGGAATCGTATCAATCAAGCAGCTCCTCGAAGCAGGAGTTCATTTCGGTCATCACACAAGACGCTGGAACCCTAAGATGGCAGAGTACATCTTCACAGAGCGTAACGGACTCTACATCATCGATCTCCAGAAGACCATCAAGAAGCTCGAAGAAGCTTACAACTACACACACGAAGTTGCCGCTCAGGGCGGTCAGATCCTTTTCGTAGGAACAAAGAAGCAGGCTGCCGACGCCATCA
>CAYXNQ010000144.1:0-3227 GCA_964466545.1 uncultured Lachnospiraceae bacterium
CGAAGAATCAAAGGATAAGGTTTTGATGATCGACCTTACGAAGTACGGTATTACCAAAGACCAGCTTCACATTTACGGAATTGGTCAGGAAAACGATTCCATGCGGTACTTCGATTCTTCGTATATCGGAACGAACGTAGAGTTTTATTTCAACCGTGAGGCGTTCACGCTCGCGCGTTGGCCTAATGAAGGCACGCTCCTGACGATCGACGGAGATGTAGTCGATCAAGGCGAGCAGGGCTCCCGTCCCGCTGTATTCAAGATGACGGCAAGCACTGCTGAGAGAGTAAAGACATGGCATTCTTACGATAATATTTGGGTAGTCGGTGAGTTTTATCATAACTGGGCAACGAAGTCCTCGTATGTTTCCTTTGATCTTGACAACAGAACTGTTACGTGCGAGATAAACTCATTTACAAATTGCTGGAGCAACAACCCGTATCACTTCTACAACGTACTTGATGAGCTTGACGTACCGGGTGAATGGTATCTCGACCGCGAGAACTGCATACTGTATATGTATCCGACAGGCGATATGGCTGACGCGGAGATCGAGCTTTCTCTTGACTTTACTGATACCATGGTAAGAGGCGATTATCTTGAGAACGTAACGTTCATGGGACTCAACTTCATGGGCGGCAAGCATTGCGGAATGTTGATCTATGATTGCGATAATATCCATCTGGACCGTTGCAAATTCTACGGTTTTAACGGATATAACGCATGCGAGATCGGCGGATACAACAGCACAATGATCGAATGTGAGGCTCACTACTGCGGAAATTCCGGTCTTGGAATCTATGGCGGTGAGAAGGAAACTTTGAAGTCCTCCAATTCGCTCATGGAAAATTGCTATGCAACGCATTGGGGACTTGTAGGACAGTCGTTCACAACAGGACTTGGCGTCGGCGGCTACGGCACTGTAATGCGTCACTGCGAGGCGGCTTATTCGCAGGGTAACGCTGTTTCGATCGGCGCTTGCAACACGATCATCGAATACTGTCTCTTCCACGATTGCACTACTTGGTCGACAGACTGCGGAACGCTTTATACCGGTTCGTCGCTCATGGGTTGCGTAAATAACCAGCTTAGATATAACATTTTCTATAATATCGGAACAGAATGGGCTAAGAGCGGAGCAGTGTTCTGGGATGACGGACACGGAAGCCAGCGTGCTTACGGTAATCTCTTTGTTAATATTTCCGGAAGCGCCATTATCGCAGGTGGCGGACGTAATCATACGTTTATGAATAACATTCTCGTAAATACGAGCCCGACAGAAGATAAGGCATTCTGGTACGACCAGAGACCGTACGACGGCTATATGAATAGCGGCAGATACGATAATAACGCATTCTATGCGATCGGCGGTGGATATATGTGGGGCAACTTCTCAGGAGTTCCGGATACTCAGATTTGGTATGATGCTGTTGCATATCGTCAGTTCATACTCACGGACGACAGCGACCTGAGATCGCCGTACTTTATGTACGCCCCCGCGATGTCGCTTTATTCGGATAATATAGTCCTCAACAAGTTTTCGTCCATTGGTTTGATCGGTAAGCAGACGAGAATGTTCAGCATCTTCACCGACAACTACACGGGCGATCTGTCAGAGGTAACGCTCAGCTCGATATTCGTCGATCACAAAAACGGCGACTACCGCGTCAAGGATGACGCTCCGATACACGATATGATCTCCAATTTCAAAGATATCCCGTATCAGCTTATCGGTAGATATTGATAAAATCTAAAAAGGGAAGGCTTTTGCCTTTCCTTTTTGCTTTTTCGGATATCGCCGATAAAATTCGGTTCTTTGGACGGTGTGCGTTCGAGCGAACTTATTGAAAAGCTAAAAGTGTGACGTCTATGTGCGATTCACACATTGGCGACGGCGGAAAAACGCAATCAATCGGCGATTATGACGATTATTCATTGAAAATTTACTTTACTATTCCGATTTTGTGTGGTATAATATGCACAGGGGATGTGTCCCGTTTTCCTGTAGGTGTTGCATGCGATCTTTCGGCGCAACCCGAAGAAGAATATTATATTTTTTTGGAGGATTTTATGAAAAGAGTGATTGCTCTTTTGCTCGCCTTGATGATGGTGCTTCCGATGTTTGCTTGCGCCAATAATACGGGCGACGGAGAAGAATCAAAGAAACCGTCACAATCGTCGGGGCAGAGTTCTTCATCGGGTGATACTCCCGGCAAGGACGAATCCGAAATGACGTATCTCGAAAAGCTGCTTCAGCTCAGAGAGACCGTCGACGACGGCCTTGAAGATGTTGATTGCAACGGTCAGACGATAACCATCGACTGCTTGCACAGCGAGGACGGCTACAATTACACGGCTGACTGGATCAAGGCTGAGGAAATTACAAAGGACCAGATCAACAACGCTTTGTATGAAAGACAGCGCGCGGTTGAAGCCAGATTTGATGTCAATATCGAATACGTGTATCTTGAAGGAACGGATTCTACAAGCACGGACGACTATATTTCCGTTCGCACAACATCGGTTAAGTCCGGACTTAAAGAACTTGATATCATCGGCGTTGCGCCGTGGGCGACAAGACTTGCGCTTGAGGGCATATTCGAGGATATGAATGAACTCGATCACCTCGATTTTACAAGACCGTGGTGGTTCACCGATACTATCAAGGACTTCACTCTTGACGGACGTACCGTTATTGCGTTCGGAAGTGCCACCGCTATATCGATATTCGGCGGTACTGAGGTATGCTACTTCAATAAGGAGCTTTGCGAGGACTATCTCAAAGACGAGAACGGCGAGCCCGTTGATCTGTATCAGGTCGTTAGAGACGGCGAGTGGACATACGATTATCTTTATGAGATCGCCAAGAACAATCAGCACGACGTAAACGGTAACGATGTAAACGACGAAGGCGATATCTTCGGCTTCAAGTACAACACAACATTTATCCGCCTGTTCTGGAACTTCGGCGGCAAGTATTGCGATTTTGACGATGATGGTATGCCTACGTGCAACCTTAAGACTGATCTCAACGAGGATATATTCAACAAGTGCAGAAATCTCATTTCCCTGTACGATAAAGACGTTGACGGCAGATGGTTCGGTGAAGGCGACATTATGCTCTATGCTACGAACCTCACAATGATCGAAGATACCGGCGGATACGAATTTAACGTAGGTATTCTTCCGATGCCAAAGCTTAATAAATATCAGGAAAACTATATTGC
>CAYXNQ010000145.1:0-3219 GCA_964466545.1 uncultured Lachnospiraceae bacterium
TATGCCTTATGGACTTGTCGTCGGCGCAGGGAGGAAGCTTTTTGTTATCTAATCTTTCGTATAGCGTTAATGCCGTTGCGCCGGTTTTTGCGATCGTTATTTTGGGCTATATTTTGCGTAGGCTGAGGCTTGTAAATCAAGAGTTCATAGCTGTCGCCGATAAGCTTGTTTTTAAGCTGGCTCTGCCGGCGATGCTTTTCCTTAATATTGTTGACGCGCGTGTGTCCGGAAAAGACAGCGCCGCTCTGATCGCGTATTGCATGGTAATGTCGCTGGCAACGCTTCTCGTTATTTCTTTGATTGCCCCAATATTCGTTCGCGATAAAGCAAGACTTGGAGCTGTGATACAGGGAAGCTGGCGTTCAAACTTTGCGATCCTCGGAGTGCCTTTGGCGGCGAATATGTTTGGAGACGAGGGTGTGGCGGCAGTTGCAATCGTTATGCCTATCGTTATAATTCTGTACAATTCGCTTTCGGTAGTTATACTTTCGGTTTGCGCACCGTCACAAAAGAGACAAGCTCCGGCTGAAACCGCTAAGCTTATTTTGAAAAACATTGTCACCAATCCGCTGATAATCGCAGTCTTGCTCGCGCTTCCGTTCATGATATTCGAGATCAACTTGCCAACGATTGCCTATAAGACACTCGGATATTGTAGCGATCTCGCCACTCCGCTTGCGCTGATAGCTCTTGGCGCGGATTTTACATTTGACAGCCTGAAGGGAAAGCTCGGAACATCGTTGATCGCTTCGCTTGTGAAGGTCGTTGCCGTTCCCGCCGCGGTTGTTGTAATTGCCGCGCTTGTCGGGTTTCGCGGAGTCTCCCTCGGTACGATATTCGTTTTGTTCGCCGGACCGACGGCGGTCAGTAGCTATATAATGGCGAAAAATATGGGCAGCGATCACGAAATTGCATCCCATGTTTTGCTGATCTCCACGTTTTTATGTGTGTTTACCATATTTATAGGCGTATTTTTGTTAAAATCACTTTCGCTCATATAATAACTTCTCGGAGGTAATATGATCAATCTTGAGCTTGAGATAAGACAACAGCCCGCTGTTCTTCGCGGAATCTATGAGAAAAATATCGGCGCTGTGCGAAATATTGTTTCCGAGATAAAAAACAACGGGATCGAAGCCGTATATTTTGCGGCGCGCGGAACATCCGACCATGCCGCAATCTACGCACAGTATTTGTTTGCGATCGTCGGCGGTATTCCGTGTATGCTCGGAACTCCTTCCGTAATAACCGAATACGGAGTCAGCCAAAATTATAGTCATATGCTTGTTGTCGGTATATCTCAGTCCGGAAGAGCGGAGGACGTTCTTGCGGTGATCGAGGACGCGAAAAAGCAAGGCGTCCCGACTGTTGCTGTTACAAATAACGATAATTCACCGCTCGCGCGGGTGGCTCGGTATCATCTGTTTTGCAATTGCGGCGAGGAGATATCGATAGCCGCTACAAAAACCTTTACAGCGCAAATGTATTTGCTGGCAATGCTGTGTGCGGAATGGACTGGCAAGCACGAGCTCATCGAGCTTTTATCGCTTGTGCCCGAAAAGATAGATACGCTTCTTGATACGCTTGCTCCCGAAATTGCGGAGCTTGCCGAGAAGAATAAAAATATATCCGGCGCTATCGTGCTTGGACGCGGAATGGCATATCCGATCGCACTTGAAGGCGCGCTTAAGATTCTTGAGACCAATAAGCTTCCTATCAAGGGATATCCGCTTGCGGATTTTTATCACGGTCCCGTTGCTCAGGTCAAAAGCGACGATCTCGTTATTGTTATATCCTTTATGGGCGTTACGGAAAAAGACAGCCGTGATATGCTCAAAAAGCTTGCCGGTATCGGAGCGCGTGTGCTTCTCATAACCGATGACGCTTCACGTGGAGCCGATGAGATATCAAATATGGAATTGCTTAGACTTCCGTCAACCGGAAGCGAGCTTACAGCGCCGTTTACCGCCGCTGTTTCAATGCAGCTCCTTGCTTGCAAGATGGCGGAAGCTCGCGGGATTGATCCCGATGTTGCCGGTGTTATTAATAAGATTACCATTACAAAATAAAAGAATAACCGCGACGAGAGCCGCGGTTATCTGTGTGTTTTATTCGCCTTTATCTTCTTCGCCCGTTTTTTCTGTCGGCGATTCGGTCATATCCTCATAATCATAGCTGACGTAGCTTTTCTTTTCGGGCGGTTCCTCTGCGACGGCCTTTCTAATGCCGAGAATATATGCAAGCGCGTTTGTGAAATAGTATACCGCTGTATAGATCGCGGCGTTTGCTATGATCGGAAGTCCGAGAAGGCGTCCGGCGAGATGCGGTGCGTAAATATATCCCAGCGGCGAGCTTAGATATGCGCTGTTACTTCCGGTAAATGTTGCGACCGCAAGCGGAATGAGAAATATTATGTACGGTATGGTCTCTTTGATCGCAAATACAAAAGGATTTTTGCCGATCGGCAATTTCATCTTGTAAACCGTGTAAAAAGCGTAAAGAATAAACGCTGTTCCCGATATAAACGAAAGTATAATGTTTTTTATGTTTTCCGTCTCAGCCTCGCCGATTCCTTCGATTTTGAATCCGGAAAGCAGGGCGCGAAACAGAAGCGCGCTGATAACGGCTACGGCGTCAATGACCAGAATTACGAGTAGCTTTGCGAAAATGTATGAAGCGGTGTCGTTTTTTTTCATCAATTAATATCCCCCTAATGATTATTGCGAGCGGCGTTTGCGGCTCGTGCATATAAAAAATAATAGCACAATTCCAAATTAAATGCAATAATATTACACGAAAATATGAAAGGTGCAATTTATTATGAATGATTATTGTTTCGGAGACCTCTGTCTGATCGGAATGCCCGGCTGCGAGGCGTTTGTCGAGAAGGTTGATGATTATCTTTGCGAGTGGAGATATCATTCCGAGGAAGATAAGTCCTTCCTTGCACACGCAGACTGTCCGCGCTTCGGCTCCGGTGAAGCTAAAGGCATGATCCATGAAACCATGCGAGGCAAGGATCTGTATATCTACTGTGATATGTTTAATTACGGCGTTCGCTATAAAATGAACGGCGTTGAGGTTCCGATGAGCCCTGATAATCATTTTCAGGATCTTAAGCGCGTTATCGCGGCTGCCGGTGGTAAGGCGCGCAGAGTTTCCGTTATAATGCCGATGCTCTACGAGGGCAGACAGCATAAGCGCATGGGACGCGAATCT
>CAYXNQ010000146.1:0-3199 GCA_964466545.1 uncultured Lachnospiraceae bacterium
GAGTCGGTATGTCCATCGCGGCGAACAAGCACCGCGGAATACGCGCCGCCTGCTGCTCGGAAACATTCAGCGCACGCCTCACCCGTATGCATAACGACGCCAATGTTTTGTGTATCGGCGCACGTGTGATCGGCGAAGGAATCGCAGGCGAACTTATACGCGATTTCGTAACTACCGAATTTGAAGGAGGCAGACACGTAAAACGTCTCGAAAAAGTAAAAAATATCGAGCAGGATTAAAAATAAAAACAGACGAAGGCATTACCGCTTTTTCGTCTGTTTTATTTATTTCTCAATATGCTATATGCCTATCTTCGCGTCATTAACGGAACACATCTTAGCGTATATACCGCTGCGTCTCATAAGCTCGGCGTGAGTTCCGCTTTCGGCGATCCTTCCGTTTTCCAGAACGATTATGCGATCTGCCTTCATTACCGTTGAAAGCCTGTGCGCGATAACAATTACCGTATGCGACGCCGACATTTCGTCTATCGCACGCTGTATCTCAAGCTCGGTCTCGTTGTCTACCGCCGACGTAGCCTCGTCAAATATGAGTATCGGCGACATACGAAGCACCGCACGTGCAATCGCGATCCTTTGCTTCTGTCCACCGGAAAGCCGTGTCCCGCGCTCACCGACCTCTGTATCGTATCCGTTCGGCAATGCCTCGATAAATTCATCGGCGTGCGCCGCTTTAGCGGCATTTTTGATATCATCAAGCGTCGCGTTCGGACGCCCGAAAGCTATATTATCCCGAACGGTGCCGTTAAAGAGAAATATGTCCTGAAGCACTGGCGATATATTTTCGCGGAGTGAGCGCAAGGTCACGTCTGATATCTGTTCGTTATCTATCAATATTTTCCCGGAATCAGGCTCGTAAAAACGTTCAAGAAGCGATATTATCGTGGTTTTGCCAACGCCTGTCGCTCCGACGATCGCTATCATTTCTCCCGGCTCCGCCGTAAACGATATATCGGAAAGAACACGGTCACCGTTATCGTAAGAAAACGACACGTGATCAAATTCGATCCTTCCCTTTACACCGCAAAGCTCGCGCGCCCCCGAAACATCGTCCGTAGTTTCATCGGAATCAAGTATCTCAAGAACTCTTTCTCCGCCGGCGGCGGCAGTTTGAATATCCTCAACGATTCTGGCAAGCGTAGAAAGCGGCTGATAAAACATCGAAAGATACATGAAAAATCCAACGACATCCGACGCCGGCATAGCCTGCTTCATTACCAATATTCCTCCGACACCCATGACGATCGCCGTGCCCATGGAGATCACGGCTTCAAGCGACGGCTGATATATTGCGTTTACAAAATTCGCTCTGATATTTACCTTTGAATATTCGCGGCAAAGCTCGTCCATTTTTTCGCTTTCGCGTTCTTCCTCGCAAAACGCCTTGATCTCCTTTATGCCGGCAAGCCGGTCTTGATAATGCGCCGTCAGGCGCGCGAGAAAACGTGCGTTTATCTTAAAAAGCGGAGATATCTTCTTTGAAAACTGCGCGCTGATCACGAAAACAAACGGAAGCGGTATCATTGTCATAAGCGCAAGAAACGGATTTATAGAAAATATCATAACGGAAACGAGCAGCAATATAACAATACTTGAAAACAGATCCGGCAGCGAATGAGCTATCAGTATTTCAAGCGTCCGTGTGTCGTTTATCGCTCTGCTCATTATTTCGCCAGTCTGCCGCTTGCCGTAAAAGCTCATCGACAGCTTTTGAAGCTTATCGTAGACCTGTTTGGTAAGCGAGGCAACAAATTTCCATGCGGCAACGTGCGATTGCCACATTGCGATAAAACGGAACACGGCACGCAAAATGTAGGAGAGCGCAAGCGATACCGAAAAAACGATTATCACTCTGTATGTAAGCGATTCCGGGACTGATAATAACGCAGTCATACGCCTTATCATTTCCGGCGTAACGAGATTAAGCACAGCCGCCGCTATCAAGGATATCACGGTAATGAAGATCGAGCTCCACCACGGCTTTGCCATCATAAAAAATCTTTTGTACATCTTAGTTGTCCTTATACTCTGAGCTGATTGATCGGGCAGTCACATTTTTTTCTTAAAATCAGAATATGTGATCCCATAGTATTTTTTAAACATACGGCTTATATATTTACCGTCGTCTATCCCCACAAGCTTACCTGCCTCCGTGAGCGTAAGATCTGTATTTTTCAGAAGCTTCTGTACCTCGTCGAGCTTCATTTTATTTATAAGCTCGACAAGGGACAAGCCCGACGCTTTCTTTATAACGCGAGTCAAATGGCCGTAGCTGATCTCCACCGCGTCCGCTATTTCTCCTACGGATAGCTTTTCCGTTATATGCTCGTCGATATAGCGCACCACGGTCTCGTAATATCCAAGGCCGCTCGACGCGTCGGAAGTATACTTTCTCACCGAGGCTTCCGTATATTCGGTTATTGCGGAAAATATCCTTATCAGCAATTCAACATCGGCCAGCATCGACGAATTTGCCGACGGCGATTCTCTGCCCGCTAATTTTTTTACGCAGCAGTTCACGCTCTCAACCGCGCTTACATCGGTAATTAACGTTGGAAATACAACTGTCGGATAACGCGCAACTGAAGCGTCAGACGAGTCGCGCAATAAGTGATCGAGCGAATCGACGCGAAGAATATTCGCTTCCGCATTTATTATCAGCGAGGTGTATCTCCACGGAGTTTTTACCGCCTTCAAGCGCACCGAAACTTCCGAAGGCAAACATAGCAGTTGTCCCTTTTCAAGCGTAACATCGTACATATCGCACGCAATCGCGCCGTCAAGACAGCTTATCAGCTCAATGCACCCCGGCATCTTATCGGTTCGGCGCTCCGGCGGCATGGAATAAACGAAGCCTCCGCTTTTTTTGATTCCGGACGAATATTCGCAAGATGATATCAGACGGGGAATTGCCTGAAGAATAAACTTATTGTACATTTTTCAAAACCTCCTCCTGAGCTTCGCAGTATTTTATATTTTCCACAACGCTCGCTTCCGCCGCCAATCACAGCCGCACCAAAGCCGAGCGTTATTATTTTCACAGAAGTAAATCGCGCTGTCTTTCATGAGTGCCGCTCTCTGCGCTGTCATCCACATACAGACGCCTCGGATGCGGCGCCTCTCAGCCGAATATTCTGATATTTCCGCCGGAAACGCAAGCCGACCTTGAATCCGAAAGC
>CAYXNQ010000147.1:0-3162 GCA_964466545.1 uncultured Lachnospiraceae bacterium
CCTGACCTCTAGCGTGACAGGCTAGCGTTCTAACCAACTGAACTACCGGGCCAAACTGTATAAATCGCATTCGCGGATGAACCGCGTGGTGGGAACAATAGGGCTCGAACCTATGACCCTCTGCTTGTAAGGCAGATGCTCTCCCAACTGAGCTATGCTCCCATGTAAGTCAATCGGAATCTGCCGAGCCGCTTCTGCGTCCCCGTCCCGACGACTTCTATATTATATCACAACGTCTTCCGTTTGTCAAGCACTTTTTTAATATTTTTTATATTTTTTTAGCTATATAAAACAGCTTCTCGGAGCTTGGCGTTATCGGAGAAAAATCTGTCCCGCCGTATACCGCGACGGTGCGCAATCCCGCTTTCGCGAGTGCACTTTCTATCGCACTGTGCGAATAACAACGCTCAACGATCACCCCGTCTTCACGCGTATAGCAGCCGTCCGACGTTTCTTCAAATACGGTCAAGTAAAATTCGCAAATGCCTCTTTCGGCAATATAATTATTTCGCCAGCAACAAACGGCACCGTCTCCTTCAAGCACAAAATCGTTATGCGCATACACATTTTCGTAACGGTACTTGGAATTCACGTCAAATGCAAATATCCCACCCTGATTCAAAAACAGCGCCGCCCTGCTTATCGCAAGCTCAAGGTCGCCATCGCCCGTCAGATGATTCATGCCGTCCATACAGCATACCATTGCGTCTACCGTGCCGTATAGGTCAAGCGAGCGCATATCCTGCTTCAACAACAGCGTTCCCGTTCCGGCGAGGCGATTCTGCGCTTCTGACAGCATATCTTCGGAGATATCCACGCCTATCATATCGTATCCGAGCTTCGCCAGTTCCTCCGTAAGCAGTCCCGTACCGCACCCCAGTTCGCAAACTCCATCTTTTCCGACGCCGAATTGCTCGATCACTTCGGATATATATCTTGCCCAATCAGCATAGTTGATCTCGTCCATCAGGCGATCATACACGCGCGCCAAAAGGTCGTAGCCGTTAATCATTATCTTCAACTTCTCCGTCGTGAAGTCTGTCGAGCACGAACTTGTAGCCGTCATTGCCATACCTCAGGGAGCGATTGACGCGGCTGATAGTTGCTGTGCTAAGGCCCGTAATCTCAGCAATCTCGGTATATATTTTTTCGTCGGATAGCATTTTCGCCGCGCGAAGTCTGCGCGACATTTCAAGTATCTCCTTATATGTACAGAGATCTTCAAAAAAATCATAGCACTCGTCAATCGATTTCAGCGACAGTATCCCTCGGAACAAATAGTCGATATTTTCGTCGTAATTACGTTTCATGATTCCTCCGTTATCGCCGGTGTGGCGACGATCGTATGTTTATATTTTCAAATTGCCGGTCATTCGATCAGACTCAGCATATCGTTAAGAGTCATGCCGGAAATATAATCTCCGAGCTTGACATAACGGAGCGCTTCTCCCACGGCATCGCGAGTCAGCGGTACGCCGCGCAAAGCATCTGCGAGCGGCTTAGTTCCGTTCGGAGAAAAATAATCTCCGAGAAATTCCGCGTCTACGATGTTCCCGCGCTCAACCCGCAAATACAGCTCAACCAAGCCGAACGAAAACTTCTTCACTTTCGACCACGTGAAATCCGGCGATCTGCCGAAATTCCATTCCCACGTCCGATATTTTCTCGCCGCGAGAGCTTCGATCTCCGCAACTTCATTCCGTTCAAGCGGCACTGCACCGGATTCGGAAACGTTAGCAAAAATCTGCATTATAAAGTCGATAACATTCTTCGGACCTGTGTAATCGGGAAGATCGACAATATTCGCCACACGCGACCGCACACTCTTTATTCCCTTGTCTTCAAGCTTTATGTCGCGCACGTTAAGCGCGGCGCCAAGGCTCGACATATCGGCTGAAAATAGGAGTGTTCCGTGATGCAAAAGCGAATACCCGCCGTTTTTTATCGGTCGTTTGCACTGCGCATTGCCGGAGATCTTTCTGCCGTCGGCAACAATATCGTTTCTTCCGTCAAGTCGCGCCTCAAGGCCCATGCCAGCAAGACATTCGATCATGGGGCGCGTATATTTTACAAAATCAATATCTCCGTCTACGCCGTGAAAAATATAAGTATAATTCACGTTTCCGAGATCGTGAAAAACCGCACCGCCGCCGGTGATACGTCGCACGACCTTGATCGAATTTTGCTTTACATATTGAAGATCGACCTCGGCATACGCATTTTGATAAGCGCCGATTATAACGCTCGGCTCGTTGCGCCAGAGCATGAATACGTCATCACGGGCATTATCTAACAAATATTCCTCTGCCGCGAGATTGAACTCAGGCTCAGTCGAGTCATTGTATATTACGCGCATAGATTTTCATTCCTCGTTTCACATTAATTATACTACTGTATTAGCGCAATGTCAAGCAAAATCGGAATATGCGCCGTCTGCATATCGCCGAACAAAGAATACGCCCCGATCGTAGAAGATCGAGGCGTATTTTATGCGGGTATAGAGTGTGAATTACTCTGCGTCAGCTTCAGTCTTATCAGCCTTAGCTGCTTTCTTAGCCTTCTTGTCATCTGCGGAAGCGATTGCTTCTTCGTATCCGACAAGTCTGATAAGAGCCATCTCAGCTGCGTCACCGCGGCGCGGGCCGAGCTGATAGATCTGTGTGTATCCACCGTTTCTGTCGGCGTACATCGGAGCGATTACGTCAAAAACCTTAGATACAACATCCTCTTTTGTAATATATGCAAGCAAAGCACGGCGATTTGCGAGTGTCTTTGTCTTACCGAGAGTAATCATTTTCTCTGCAACGCTGCGGACTTCTTTTGCGCGGGTAAGAGTAGTCTCAATCGAGCCGTTCTCAAGAAGGTATGTTACCATTCCGCGGAGCATTGCATTTCTGTGAGCGCTTGTTCTGCCAAGCTTTCTGTTAGGCATCTCTATGTCCTCCTTTGCAACAACTTGTTATGCTTACGGGTAATTACTCGTCTTCTTTCTTAAGATCAAGACCGAGCGAATGAAGCTCCTGAATAACTTCTTCAAGCGATTTCTTTCCGAGGTTTCTGACTTTTATCATATCTTCCTCGGTACGGTTTGTCAAATCCTCAACCGTGTCAATGCCGGCGCGCTTCAAGCAGTTGAAGCTGCGCACAGACATGTCAAGCTCC
>CAYXNQ010000148.1:0-3160 GCA_964466545.1 uncultured Lachnospiraceae bacterium
CCTCAAGCGCCGCGGATATTGCACAGCCCGACACCGAAATTACGCTCAGTGCCGCAAGCGCCGCCGCGAATATTCTGAATTGCTTTTTCATGCGTTCTTCCTTTCGGATGTAAATATTTATACATTTATTATATCAACAGCCGCCGTGTTTGTCAACAATTTACGCATAAAAGACAAAGCCTTCACTTTTACGGATCGGCTTTGTTCAAAAAAATCAAATATCGGCTTAATCTATAAGTCCGAGAGCCTGCTTAGCCTTCAGCACTCTGAACACGCGCTCGTCGATCTCGCTTTCCGCTATTTCGCCGCTCTCAACAGCGGATATCACCTGCGGAATCTGCGTGCGGTAATCGGTCGTCACTACCATATCGTTTCCCGCCTTGATCGCAAGGACTGCAACTCTGCCGTCGTCTGCGTAAGCCTTTACTGCGTCCATAGAAAGCTCGTCGGTAATAATGAGTCCGTCAAAGCCGAGCTTTTCGCGCAGGATATCGTGAACAGGCTTTGAGAGCGACGCGGGAAGATCGGGATCCATGCATTTTACAATATTGTGGCTTACAAGCACGAACTCCGCGCCGGCTTCGATTCCGGAAATAAACGGGAGAAAATCCGAGCTTTCAAAGGTAGTATAGCTTCTCTCGTCGATCGCGATTCCCGTATGCGTATCAACGTTGTCGCCGTAGCCCGGAAAATGCTTAAGCACGCTTGCGATACCCGCTGTGCGCATTACCTTCACCACGCGGGAAACATAGTTTGCGGTCGCGGTCGCGTCAAATCCGAACGCGCGATCATAAATAAAATCGTCAGGATCCGTAGATACGTCCGCAACCGGCGCAAAATTCACATTGATTCCGAGCGTTTCGCGCAATGTTAAATTATATCCGAAAAATGTACCGAGCAGCTTAGTCATTCCGCCCGCGGCAAATAGCTCCTGCGGAGACGCCAATTTCTCCTCAAACAAATACGGGTCGCGACTTGCGCGCGTCACCGTTCCGCCCTCCTCATCGCTCCCGATAAAAAGCGTGATCTTCGCCGCGGCTTGATACTCGCTTATCTTTTTCTGAAATTGCTCCGTATTCAGCCAACCGCCGTCCGCATCCTTATAATCGCGCCCGTAAAGCAGTATTCCGCCGAGATGATATTCTTCGATATCCTCCTCCGCTTCCGTTTCCGGACAGCGAACGAAGAAAAGCTGTCCGACCTTTTCTTCAAGCGTCATTTTGTCGATGATTTCAAGAATACGCTTATCTTCCGCCGGCACTTCTTCCTCCGGCTCGGTGTTTTCGCGAGGAGAACAGCCGAGCAAGATAGAGCACAGCGCCGCGATCAGCAGACCGACCGACACAGCGCGACGGATATATCTTCCGCACATATTTTAATACCTCCAAATTCCGCACAGATCGAATTTCTAATTAAATAAATCTGATGTAATCCGCCTTTCGCTCGCGCGGAACCGGATATTCGCAATCACGGTAGCCGAGAATGCAGTGGCCAACGCCGATATAATCGTCGGATATTCCGAGCTTTCGGAGAAGCTCCCTGCCCTCCAGCATCTCAAACTCCTCCCTCGCTCTATGTATCCAGCAAGAATCAACGCCGAGTGAATGTGCCGCGTTCATCAGATTACCGATTACCAAGCTTCCGTCCTCAACGCACGTCAGAATGTTTTTATCCGCAAGGACCGCGACTACGGTAGGCGCGCCGTAAAACGGATCTATATCATCGCGTCCCATGACGGAGGCGTTCAGCTTTCTCAGCTTTTCACGAGTCTCCGCGTCGTTTATTACAAGCATTATCGGAGACTGACGTCCCATTCCGCTCGCCGCGTACGTTCCCGCTTCAAGTATCGCCTCAAGTACGTCGCGCTCGATAGGCGTTTCCTTAAAGCTTCTGATACTCCGCCTTTCTTTCAGACATTTCAAAACCGCATTTTCCATTTTCGCAATCCGTCCTTTCAATATTTTGTTTGTATATGTTTTTGCGCGTCACTTCCGCGCCTCTTGACATATTATAATATATTTGATATAATACAGGCGTTTTGCGCCTATATAAACCATATTTTCGGAGATCATTATAATGAACAAGCTATTATCCGGCTTTACAAAATTCGATATAACTCTGTGGAGCATATCCACCGTCATCATACTTACGTCATACTGTCTTCTTCCGAGCGGAAATCCCGCCGGCTGTATCGCCTCGCTTATCGGAATCACGGCTCTTATATTTCTCGCAAAGGGGCGCGCCGCAGGTCAAATACTGATGATCCTTTTTTCTACAATATATGCCGTGATATCGTTTCAAATGAGATATTACGGGGAAATGCTGACGTATATGCTGATGACCGCGCCTATGGCTGTGTTCTCACTCATCTCATGGCTCCGCAATCCGTACAAAAGCGGCAAAAGCGTTAAAATTGCAAAGCTGAACGCAAAAAAACTGATCGCTATGCTTATTCTGACAGCCGCGGTGACTGTTATATTTTACTTCATTCTCGCATATTTCGGAACCGCAAGTCTGCTTATCAGCACAATATCCGTCTCGACAAGCTTCTTCGCGGCTTCGCTTACGTTTCTCAGAAGCCCGTATTATGCGCTCGGCTACACACTGAACGATATCGTATTGATCGTACTGTGGAGCATTGCGTCAGGCGGAAATCCGGAATATATCGTTATGGTAATCTGCTTCAGCGTGTTCCTGATAAACGATATGTACGGATTCTTTTGCTGGCAAAGCATGAAGAAAAAACAGCTTCGCGGAGAATAGCTTCAGATTATATCTATTTGACAGGAGGACATTGCGGAAAGCGCGGCAATGTGGCTCTCGCGAGTAACTCCCGCGGTAGCGTCAGCCACAACAGCAATATCCGTCTCCGGAAGATACGCGCGAAGTAACATCGCGTTCGATATAACGCAAATATCCGTACACACCCCGACGAGAGTTATTCTGCCTATCGGATCTGTTTTTGCGGCATTTTCCAAATACTCGGCAAGCTCAAGCGAACCGAAAGTCGGCTTATCAAATACAAGCGAGCGCTCGGCAACAGGCACGAGCTCATCGGCGATCTGCCAACCTCGGCTTCCGCGAACACAGTGCGGTACCGGCAAGCGCTTTCCCTCATGCGTATTCGGATAATTTTCATCATGCGTATCGCGCGTAAATA
>CAYXNQ010000149.1:0-3146 GCA_964466545.1 uncultured Lachnospiraceae bacterium
CGCTTGTCGCGTGGCTTGCGGGAAGCGTCGTGTTTTTTCTTGAGCTTACGCAAACAGAAAATGAAAAGCATCCGCTCCTCAGCGCATACCTTCGCGGTCTTTTATTCTTCTACTGCTACGGACTCGCGGTCTTTTATTGGTTCACTGAGCTTTATCCTCTGGATTTTGCGGGATTCTCACGAGGCGCCGCACTTGCGGTAGTTTTGCTTGCCTGGCTCGGATTACCTCTCCTTCAGGGCGCATTTTCCGCCCTCATGTTCCCGCTCCTTCTGTATATAAAAAAAGTCACGAAAAATAAACTTTTGCCGCTTTATCCGCTTGCCGTCGCGTCACTGTGGATCATTTTTGAATATGCACAAACGTTGACATGGGCAGGCGTTCCGTGGGGAAAGATCGCAATGGGACAAGCATCAATGCTCGCCGCGATACAAGGAGCGTCGTTGTTCGGCTCGTATTTCGTATCATTTCTCGTAATACTCGTAAACGCTTCGCTGTCTCTCGGCGCATATTATATTATAAAGCTGAAAAACAAGCCGAAAGCTATTCTCGCTTTTAACTCGGCTGTCCTTATATTCGCGCTGAATCTAAGCGGCGGCTTTATCGTGATCGCGCAAAAGAAAAATGCGGAAAGCGAATGTGAAAAGCTCGTCGTTGCCGCGATCCAGGGAAATCTCTCATCGAGCGAAAAATGGGCGGAAGATTCCGAAAGCAATACGCTGGAGATATATTCAAGGCTTACCCTCAGCGCCGCCGAAAACGGTGCAAAGCTGATCGTTTGGCCCGAAACAGCGCTCCCATACGACATTCTAAGCTCGTCCTACATCACGGAATATCTTACTTCTCTCGCAAAAGAATCAGGCGCGGCTGTGATGGCAGGCGGATTTTACAGCGATGATGGCGGCAACAGCTATAACGCCGTTATCACCGCCTTGCCGAGCGGAGATATCTCGCCGCAGATATACAAAAAAAGACATCTGGTACCGTTCGGCGAATATGTTCCGATGCGCAAGTTCGTAACCGCGCTCGTACCGCCGCTCGCCAATATATCAATGCTTGCGGACGATCTTACCGCGGGAAACGAACCGACGGTAGTCGATGTCGATTGCGCAAGCTGCGCGCCGATAATTTGCTTCGACTCGATCTATGAGGAGCTTACGCGCCAATCCGTTCTTGCAGGAGCCAATCTTATTACTATATCCACAAACGATTCGTGGTTCTCAGATTCACGTGCAATTTGGCAGCACAATTATCACGCAGTCCTGCGCGCTGTTGAAAACGGCCGCTCCGTAGTACGCGCGGCAAATACAGGCGTATCGTCTTTGATTACATCATACGGCGAAATAACCGAATTGCTTGCGCCGCTTGAGGAAGGCTATATTCTCGGAGAAGTAGCGATAAACGACAACATCACCCTCTATACGAGGCTCGGCAACGTCATAGTACTCGTTGCCGCGATATACTCGGCTTCGCTTATTTCGATATCGATTTATCGCTCGGTCAGCTCAAATAAAAAGAAAACACTTGAGGAAAATATATGAAAAGCAGAATATTCAAAAAAACAGGCGAAGCTCTCCCGATGCTCGGCTTCGGTGTAATGAGATTGCCGCAAAACGAAGATAAGACGATAGACCGCGAACCTGCGGCGGCGCTGCTCGACGCGGCGTATGAGGCGGGAATCAGATATTTCGATACCGCATACGGCTATCTTGACGGTCACAGCGCTTCGTTTTTGGGCGAGACTCTTGAAAAATATCCGCGCGAAAGCATAAAATTCGCAACAAAAATGCCGATGTGGTCCGTAAACGAAAAGGAAGACGTCGAAAAGATATTTTCAAAGCAGCTGTCCGATCTGCGCACGGATTATGTTGATTTTTACCTTCTTCATTCGCTTGACGCAAATTTCTGGCAAAAAGCAAAGGAATTCGGCGCTCACGAATTTTTGAAGCGCAAAAAAGCCGAAGGCATTATCAAAAATTACGGATTTTCATTTCACGGAACGCTCGAAACGCTTAACGAGGTGCTCGACGCAGACGAATGGGATTTTGTGCAGATCCAGCTCAATTATCTCGATTGGTATTCAGGAAACGCGAAAGCCGAATATGAGGCGATCACCTCGCGCGGTATTCAAGTTATCGTAATGGAGCCCGTGCGCGGCGGTGCGCTTTCTCTCGCAAAATTGTCCGAATCCGCCGCTGTTTGCCTGCCTATGACTGCGACGAGCGGCGACCGTGTAGCCGAATTTGCAATGCGCTTTGCCGGCAGCAGAAGCGAGGTCTTGACCGTTCTCAGCGGAATGAATTCTCTTGAGCAGATCAGCGAAAACGTTCGTACATTCTCCACCGAGCCTGTGTTCACCCGCGAAGACGAAGCGATCGCCATGAAGACTGTGAACGCTATCAAAGAAGGACGCTTCATTCCCTGCACCGACTGCCGCTACTGCACCGAGGAATGTCCTATGGATATTAACATTCCGAGGCTGTTCGCCGCGTATAACTCAGGCAAAGAGATCACAGACGAAATGAAAGCCTCCATCGCCTCGTGCCTCAAATGCGGGCTGTGCCACACCCGTTGCCCGCAATCGCTGGATATTCCTGCACTCCTTCCGACTCTGAGCAGTCCGGCAAAATAATCTCTCGGATTTCCAAGGAGTCACTCACACATGAAGCAAAAAAGAATACTGTCCATCCAAGATATATCATGCTTTGGTAAATGCTCGCTCACCGTTGCGTTACCGATACTTTCCGCGCTCGACCTCGAATGTTGCGTTTTACCCACGACGCTTCTCTCGGCTCACACGGCTTGCTTCGATGAATATTTCTCTCATGAGCTTTCCGCCGACATTCCGAAGATCGCAGATCACTGGCTGATGCACGGCATAAAATTTGATTCAATTTACACCGGCTATCTCTCCTCGAAAGAGCAGGCGGATATTCTCACCGATATATTCACGAAATTTTCTCCCGCGAAGATATATGTAGATCCCGCAATGGCAGATAACGGAGAACTGTATGCCGGTCTCGCCTCTGATTTTCCGGAATGCATGACAAAGCTGTGCCGGTATGCAGATGTTATCGTGCCGAATCTCACGGAAGCGGCTATGCTGCTCGGTCTTGATTTTCCCGGAGACGAATACGACTTCGATTACG
>CAYXNQ010000150.1:0-3139 GCA_964466545.1 uncultured Lachnospiraceae bacterium
TTGTCAGTTCCATATTTCCATCGTTGTCTTGAAGCAGTTGAAACCCAAACATATCTCTATAGAACTTTAACGCACGGTTGCAATCTTTAACAACAATAAGCGTTCCTTTGAATTTCATATGCGTTCTCCTTTGCAAATGCCAGTTTTCTCGCTCTTTCGCTGAATAAAGTATATCAGAAAAATGTAAAAAATTCTACAGTCTACATAAGAAACGCCCGAACATTTTTGTCCGGGCGTTCTCGGTGTCAATCATATATCAGTTCAAACTTACGGGGAGCTTCTGCTTGTGCCTTGCAAGCGTTCATCCGGCGTAGCCATTGCTTTCAGTTGCTCGGTCACGCCGTACTGTTTTACGGTCACGCTGCTTTACAGGTGGGCGCGTCTTTTCAAATTTCTATCAATTCATAATCGGTTGTGCCGCATGACAGAGCTTGTGCTGCGTAGATCGTATGCGTTCCGTTTCGGCTTTCGATCCTTTCAAGAAGGTGATCTTTGCCGGAATCGTTTGAGTTGCGAACGAGATCAATGCAAGCTTGATCGATAGCAACGGGATCAAGCGATGCCAAAACTCCGATGTCGGACATACACGGATCTTCCGCTACGGCGCAACAGTCGCAGTCCACGCTCATGTTTTTCATTACGTTGATATATGCGATATTTCCGTCGAAATGCTCGATCACACTGTGCGCGGCGTCTGCCATTGCTTCAAGGAATTTGTTCTGTTCCTGCGACCAAAGCTTTGATGAATCTCCCGCGCCGTGTATATACGCCTTGCCGTAGGACGACGCGAGGCCGATAGAGAGCTGCTTGAGCGCGCCACCGTAACCTCCCATCGGATGTCCCTTGAAGTGCGATAAAACAAGCATAGAATCGTATTTCGTAATATGACCGCCGACGAAATTGCGCTGTATTTGCTTGCCATTCGGAATTTCGAACGTCAAGTCGTCGCAGTCCGAATCGAGAAGGTCAACGGGAAAGTATTTGTCCCATTCATGATCCGAGATAAGTCGGCGGTGCTTTTCCGGGGTATCACGTTCACCGGAATATGCCGTATTACATTCAACAACAGTTCCGCCAACGAATTGAATAACGTCGCGCCAGAGGGCAGGTCGCAAAAAATTCTGATTTCCTTTTTCTCCGGAGTGGACCTTCACCGCTACATTGCCGGCAAGATTCACACCGAGCTTTTGATACAGCGCCAAAACAGACGCGGAATTGATTTCGCGAGAAAAATATACCTTAGAGCTCATATATGCCTCCCAAATACAGATTACATAAAAATTATACCGTTGACGGCGGAATTTTGCAAGAGTTTTTATATCAGAGGTATTATGTAAATTTGGTGCATAAAACCCGAAGCCGCCGCATTATATTAATGTGTATCAAGCTATAACACGCAGTTTGAAAATAATATTATGATTTGACGTATTTTGTTAATAAATATCGTATGAAACTATTGCATTTTTCGACATTTTATGATATCATTAGCATAGCGAACACTATTAATACATTTTCGGAGGCATTTTATGAAAAAGCGCATTTTATCCATTTTGCTTTTAGTCTTCATGCTTATTCCTCTCGCTTCCTGCGCTATGGGCGGCTCGGATGAAGAGAAAAACAACCTTTTCTCCAAGGGTCTGCTTGCGGTTGAGGTCGACGACGATCAGTGGGGGTATGTGAATTCCAAGGGTTCTATCGCTATAAACCCGCAGTTTGATAAGGCGTATGCGTTCGACGATAACGGTCTCGCTATCGTAAAAACATCCGCAGGTTACGGCTATATCAATACCAAGGGCAAGTATGTGATCAACGCACAGTTTGACGAAGCATACAGCTTCTCGGAGAACGGCCTTGCTCTTGTTTGCCTCGGCGGCAAATACGGTTATATCAATACCAAGGGAACTTACGTCGTAAACCCGCAGTTTGATGACGCAAAATCTTTTGTAGGTGAATATGCCGCTGTTGAGCAGGATGGCAAATGGGGATTTATCAATAAAAAGGGAGCTATTGTTATCAACTTCCAGTACTCAAAGGTATATAACTTCTCCGAAAACGGTCTTGCTGCCGTTTCTGCCAACGGAAAATGGGGATATATAAATAAGAAGGGTGAATATAAGATCAATCCGCAGTTTGATTCCGCTTATTCATTCGGCTCCGGCGATCTTGCTCTCGTTGAGGTTGACGGCAAATACGGATATATTAACAAAAAAGGTGCGTATGTCGTAAATCCTCAGTTTGATGATGCATATGCGTTTGACGATAACGGCCTTGCCAAGGTAGCGGTCGGCGGAAAGTACGGCTTTATTAACAAGAAGGGTAACTATGTGATCAACCCGCAGTTTGACGCTGTGTATTCTTATGATGAAGTCGGATACTATTCTGTAAGTACGGACGGTAAATACGGCTATATCAACAAAAAGGGCGAATTTAAGATCAATCCGCAGTTCGATTACGCAAATGAATTTACCGATAATTCGCTTGCGTGCGTAAGAAGCGGTGATAAATACGGCTATATCAACAAAAAAGGCGAATACAAGATCAACGCGCAATTCGATTTTGCATATAGCTTTTCCGCAGGTCTGGCGCTTGTACGTTCAGGCGATAATTGGGGTTATATCAATGCCAAGGGTGAATATAAGATCAACCCGCAGTTCGATTACGCAACTTCGTTCTTTGATGACGGATATGCTGTCGTAAAAACCGGCGGCGTTTACGGAATCGGTGGAACTTACGGTATTATAAATAAAAACGGCAAATACGTTGCTAACCCGCAGTTCACCGACGTTGAGTTCGGACTTTCCAGATAAAATTAATAATTTTGATTCGGATAAACAGATCTGAATTTAGACACCCGATCGCATGGTCGGGTGTTTTTTACGTTTTGTGAAGCAAAAATCGCCGCCGTATGACCTTGACTAAAATTCGCGATAGATGTATAATTATAAGTATATCAGATTAAATGTATTGCTCGCTCGAAAGGAAATGAAAATGCTGAAACGATTTTTACGTTATTATAAACCGCATAAAAGGATGCTCGCGCTTGACATGGGAGCGTCGCTGCTAATATCCGTTATAGGTATGGTTTATCCGATCGTAACGAATAAAATGCTTAACGAATATATTCCGCAAAAGATGTATA
>CAYXNQ010000151.1:0-3103 GCA_964466545.1 uncultured Lachnospiraceae bacterium
CAGTATAACATTGACCGTTTTCATCGTGAAGACAGTCGATCGTTACCGTCGCTCCATTGCCATTCACATCAGGAATACCGTCGGATATCGACTTTCTCTTATCGCGAAGCTGGTCAATGAATGTTGTAACGGGAAAAGGCCAATCATCAACATTTCCGTCCGACGACTCCGCGGGATTCTTTGATTCTTTGCCATCCGCCTGACCGTTTGCACAGGCAACCATCGGCACAACCATCAGCACGGCGAGAAGGAATGCAATAAATTTTTTCATAGCTTTCAAAAAATCCTTTCGTAATTAGATTTGACCCATTATCATTTTAGCATAAACTCTCATAACTGTCAAGGAAAACGAAACACTGCTTTGTCGCAAGATCAGTCACATTGCAAAATAATTATTGATTGCGCACACGCAAAAAGCCGACGCTATAAACGTCGGCTTTCGTATTGCAAAGCGATTATTTGAACAATGTACCGTATGTGGTTCTGAGCTTGCTTACATTATTTCTGTAAGACTTTGCCTCTTTAGCACCCTTCGACTTAATAAACGAAGCAAAGCCGCCGGATGTTGACTGGCAGTATGTCTGAACAAGATCAACAGACAGCTTGTTATATACCCACACGGGATCGAATTGGAAGTTGTTAAACATAAGATCGAGCATCTCAGCATTACGCTGATCGTCGGAATACTTATATTTTACGATATTCTCGTAATATGTCGGAACTATACTGTACCAGCCGTAATAAGCCAATGCCTCCAGTACGAGCGCGGAGATCGAAGGATTGGTTGCGTCTATCGGTATAGCCGCGCCGGTAAAGTAACCCGGAGCTATATAATTTTCCTGGTGCTCGTCAAGCTTGGGAAGCGGAAGCATACCCGCCTTGAAGTCCCAGTCGCTGTTTTCTCTAAGAGTAAGATTGGTGATAAACATCAGCATACGACCATCCTCAAACCAAAGACCGTCTACGCCATCGCCGCCTTCACCGCCTGTGGGCGTGTACTCATAGTAGCTGGTAAGCACCTTGCACTTTTCGAAAATATCAGCGATCTTGTCGTT
Source organism: uncultured Lachnospiraceae bacterium (assembly GCA_964466545.1). Taxonomy (GTDB): domain Bacteria; phylum Bacillota; class Clostridia; order Oscillospirales; family CAG-272; genus CAYXNQ01. Next base: position 1,056 of record CAYXNQ010000151.1, read on the forward strand.
ATTGTATACGCCTGTGGGAACACCGTCATCGGAAAATTCGGTATAATATCCGCCGAACGCCCAGAACTTGCGCTGCATATTGCCCCACTTGATTCCGTAAATATCTCCGGCTGTCATACCTTCGACACCGTCAACATCGAAATAGTAATCGGCAGTAAGCTTCTTGGCGTATTCGTAATCCCATCTTCCGTCACGAACTACCTGATAAAGATCCTCGATGTTGTAGTTCTCGCAGAAATCGAGATTGAAATGACATACCTCTGTTCCGCCGAATATCGAGATCGGAGTGACCGCGCCGTAAACGAGCGTTGTGTGTCCGTCAAGCGTCAGGTCGTTGATGATATCTGTAAACCACCAAGGCGATTCAAATTTCAGGTATTCGTATTCATTGAGATCTTCAAAAACGCCTTCCAGCATGATCTGCGGTGCCCAAGGTGCTACGCCCATAATGTCGATATCGCCGAGACCGGCCCGAATGAGAGTTACACGAGCGTTTATATATTCGCTGTCATCAAGATAAGTATATTCAAGATTGACTTTGAATCTATCCTCAATAGTAAGGTGTCTTTCATACAGAGCGTTGTTGATCTGGTCCGAGGTGTATTCCTCCTTCATGATCCAGTCCGCAGTATAGCATTTACCGTTTTCGTCGTGGAGACAGTCGATCGTGACTGTCTCGCCGTTGCCATTCACATCAGGAATACCGTCAGAGATCGTATCTCTGTATTTGCGAAGCTTTGCAAGGAACGAGTCGTCATCGTCTCCTACATCAACAGTTCCGCCCGACGACGCTGAACCTGACGACGACACGGGCTTCTTTGATTCACTTCCCTCGCCCTGATTGTTTGCGCAGGCAACCATCGGCAAAACCATCAGCACAGCAAGAAGAAATGCAATAAATTTTTTCATAGCTTTCAAAAAATCCTTTCCATATATTCAATATAATCCATTATTATTCTATCACAAATTGCCGCGGCAGTCAAGAGTAAATGAAGAAATCCCCGCCCGCCGCGACGCCTTTCCGCCGAATAATGCGCATCCGCCGAAAAATATTACGTCCTTTTCCTATCCGGCACACAAAAAGCCGACGCTATAAGCGCCGGCTTTCGCACGGAGATATTATTACTTAAACATATTACCGTAGATTTTGCCGATCTTAGTTACGTTATCCTTATATGCCTTTGCCGCCTTTGCGCCTCTCTGCTTGATATATGAAGCAAAGCCGTTGTTGGTGGATTCGCAGAATGTTTTAATGAGATATATGGATTCCTTGTTATATATCCATACAGGATCGTATGAGAAATTGTTAAACATAAGGTCGAGCATCTCGGCATTACGCTGATCGTCGGAATACTTGTATTTAACAAGAGTTTCATAATACGTAGGAATTACCTTGTACCAGCCGTAATAAGCTAAAGCCTCAAGCACGAGTGCGGAGGTCGCGGGATCTGTTGCGTCTGTCGGGATAGCCGCGCCGGTAAAGTAACCGCCTGCTATGTAATTATCCTGATTGTCGTCAAGCTTCGGGAGAGGAAGCACGCCTGCCTTGAAGTCCCAATCGCCGCTGTGCTCTATAAGGGAGAGGTTCGTCATCCACATAAGGACGCGGCCTTCGTAGAACCAAATACCGTCAAGGCCGTCACCGCCTGTGCCGCCTGTGGGTGTTAATTCATAGTAGCTTGTAAGCTCCTTGCACTTTTCAAAAATATCCTCAACCTTATCGCTGTTAAAAACAGCTGAAGGAACACCGTCATCGGAAAATGTGGTATAATATCCGCCGAAGCTCCAGAACTTACGCTGCATACCACCCCATTTTATGCCATAGATGTCTCCCTCGGTCTGTCCGTCTATACCGTCAATATCGAAATAGTAATCGGAAGTGAGCTTCTTCGCATATTCGTAGTTCCAGCGTCCCTCGCGCACTACCTGATAAAGATCTTCAATTCCGTAGTCTTCGCAAAGATCCATATTAAAGTGGCTGACCTCTGTTCCGCCGAATATCGAGACCGGAGTGACCGCGCCGTAAACGAGCGTTACGTGTCCGTTGA
>CAYXNQ010000152.1:0-3051 GCA_964466545.1 uncultured Lachnospiraceae bacterium
TCCGTGATTGCACGCGCGCTGCCGCAGGATAAGCTGAGACTTGTGGAGTCGGCTGCGCGGCTCGGAATCGTTGCCGGAATGACGGGTGACGGGATAAACGACGCGGCGGCGATGAGCCGTGCGGATGTTAGTTTTGCGATGGGAAGTGGCTGTGACGCGGCGAAGGAAGCGGGAGATATAATCATCACGGATGACAGCTTTGCCTCGATATCGAATGCGGTGCTTTTCGGCAGGAGTGTTTTCAAAAATATCAGGAAATTTATCTTATTCCAATTTACGATGAATTTTTCCGCGCTCGGCGTTTCGCTGATCGGACCTTTTATCGGTTATGAAAATCCCGTTACCGTTATTCAGATGCTTTGGGTAAACATAATTATGGATACCCTCGGCGGAATTGCATTTGCCGGAGAAGCGCCGCTTCGCGAATATATGCTGGAAGCGCCGATAAGAAAAAACGAGCCGATCTTGGATCGAAGCTCGCTTTGGCAGATAATATTCGGTGGGCTTTATACTGTGGTGGCGTCGGTCGTATTTTTGGCGCACGATTTCGGAGGCAGATTTCCGAGCGAGACATACTTCCTTACTGTATTCTTCGCGATGTTTATTTTTATGGGGATAGTGCATTCGTTTTTGTCTCGCTCGGACAGAGTGTTTTTCCTCGCAAATCTGACAAAAAACAAGCCGTTCATAATAATAATGACGGCTGTTGCTTTGATCCAGCTTGCGCTGATATATTTTGGCGGCGATACCTTCAGAATGACTCCGATAACGCCGAAAGATCTGCTTTTGGCGGCTGTTTGGGCGTCGTCAGCGGCGATCTTCGAGCTTATACGCCGTATTATTGGCAGGTGCTTACGACGGCGATTTAACCGCGGTCGTTAAATCCCGTTTCCGCTATCACGGCGGTTCCTTTTACCGATATGTACGCTGCGTCCGAGCTGATCTCGTTGCTCACCGCATAAGGATTGGTTCGGGTGAGTATCTTATCGTCGAGCGGATATTTACAGCCGGTCATTGTTACTCGGCAATCCTCAAGCGCGAGTATCGAAAAGTATCTGAAACCGACGCGATGCAGCACTATGCTGTCATCGATGAGTATTTGAAGCCGGTTTTCGCCGTCAGTGAGAACGACCTTCAGTCCGGCGCGCGAAAGATTTTCGAGAAGGAATACGTTTGAAAGCGTATGATCCGCTCTGCCGCCCGTTCCGCCGATTATCAATATATCGCTTACGTTTTGCGATATCGCGTATTGCACTGCGATCATCGTGTCTGTTTCATCCTTTTCCGCGGGAGCTTTTATGAGCGGAACATTTGCAAATTCTTCCGGTACGGCTCCTGTGGAATCCATGTCGCCTATTATCACGGACGGGGTGACGTGATCTCTGAGTGCGGCGCGACAGCCGCAATCGGCGGCGATTATCAGCCTGCCGGATTTGTCTTCGAGCGGGATTAGCTCCGGCTTACATTCTCCGCCGGTATATATAACTGCGCGTTTAACTGACTGATTCATAATTTTTGCGCCTTTCGTGAGAAGAAATTTTATTTGCGCGGCTTATTTTTTAATTCGTGATATAGAGAGACATAGCTTGCGTGGCGGGAGGCGGCGATCGAGCCTTCTTTTACTCCGGCAAGCACCGAGCATCCGTCCTCTACGGTGTGAGTGCATTTTGTGTATCTGCAATTTCCAAGGCGATCTGCGATTTCCCTAAAGGTTTGCGGCAACGCTTCGCGCGGAAAAAAGTCGAAATTCGTGAAATCGAGCATTGAAAAGCCCGGAGTATCGGCGATCTCGAAGCCGATCCCGTTTAGCTCTACGCGGTATATTTCGACTTTGCGCGTAGTGTGCCTGCCGCGCTCCGTTTTTTTACTGATCTCTCCGGTTTCCTGCCGCATATTCGGAAATACGGAATTGATTATTGTGGATTTTCCCGCTCCCGACACGCCTGCGAATATAAATCTTGCCGGAGATTTTTTTCCTTCGCTTGACATATAAGAGACGAGCGGAGCAAGTCCGTTGTGCTCCTTTGCGCTGATTGCAAATACCGGAAACGCTCGGTATATATTCGCAAGCTCCGCCGCTTTTTCTTCCGACAGATCGGATTTATTGACGACGACTGCGACATTTATCCGGTTGTATTCCGCGATCGCGATAAGCTTATCTATCGTAAACAGATCGGGATTTGGGGCTGCGGTCGGCACGGTGACTATCATATGCGTGATATTTGAGACCGGCGGGCGTATCAGGCGATTGCGTCTCGGAAGTATATCCGATATTACGTATTCGCCGTCGCGACCGTTGTCTTTTTCAAGCAACACATCGTCGCCGATAGTGAGTATGATTTTTTCGTGTCTGAATTTTCCGCGAGCGCGGCATTGCTTCTTACTGCCGTCATCGAGTATAACGGTGTAAAGTCCGCCTACGCCCTCTACTATTTCACCTTGCATTGTTTTTACCGTAAGATCGTCTTTTATTTGAGTCGCTTTGAGGATCGGATGGAGCGACCTCATCCGAACTCTCGGTCGCGTCGCCTTCGCCTGCGTCGCCGTCCGACTCGGATTCCGAGGCTTCACTTGAAGCATCACTATTTGATTCCGACGGGGTATCGGTCACGGATTCGCTTTCAGATGTTTCGCCGCTTTCGCTTGTGCTTTCGTCAGAGCTTTCGTCAGAGCTTTCAGCCGAGCTTTCGTCCGATTCATCACCCGATGTATCGGGAGGCGTTGTCTCGCTTCCGCTTTCACTTTCACTTTCGCCGGTGCTGTCGTCCGTGGAAGTATCGGGCGGAGTCGGCTTCGGGCCGAGTGATATTACTAAGTCGATCTTCGTATGGGAAGCGACTATTGTATATGCCGCTATATTCTGCGAGATAACGACGCCTTCGGGATAATCGGAATATTCCGATGTAACCTTGCCGGGGCGCAGTCCAAGCTCTATCAGTTCGGCGAATACCCACGATTCGCTGTAGCCTTTGAAGTTCGGCACCATTACGGTTCCTGCTTCCGGACCTGTGCTGACGTACACTATTACGGTGTCGTTCAATCTAAGTGTTT
>CAYXNQ010000153.1:0-2997 GCA_964466545.1 uncultured Lachnospiraceae bacterium
AGAGCGATCTCACGTTTTCCCGACGTATCTCCGTGGGTGGCTGAAGGCGCACGGTAACGCGCGTCGCAGATAGATGACGGCACTCGACAGAACCCGGCTTACAGATTCCCGAAACAAACGGCGCCTGCCTGATATTCAGGAGGACGCCGTTTGTTTTTATTTTGCAAAGGAAAATCAGAGGCAATGTTTAACTCCCACGAAAGCATTAGCTATGCACAAAATCAATTATCCGAGCGAAGCGAGAAATAACCGTTAAGATCACAAGGAAGAACGACTTACGATACTGAGCAATCGGGAAAGATGGCGCTTGCCGCTGTTTCAAGATCGGCAGAGCATCTCGCGCAAATGAGAGCATTCGTGAGCCTATCAGACTCAGTCAGCACAAGATTACGCGGGGCTTGTGCAAGTCAGCGGTTGTATTACCGAAGCCCTAAACAATCTACTTAAGACAGCCGTCGGCAACTGTGATCTCGCCGTCGCAGTTGATCGCAAGATCGTCGGCGCGGCAGACGATATTTCCCGACGGAATACGGACGTACAGCTCTGCTTGTATCGCGTCGTCCGCGGCGTCGATTTCGATATCGCTGTCGCAGATATACACAAATCCCTTTGCGGGTTTGTCGGCAGTATCGCTCTTAATTCCGTCTTTTTCGGCTTGCAGAAGAAGCGTTGCGTTCTTTATGCGCACGCTGTCGTTGCCTTTCAGTGCGTTTTTTGCGGCGTATGCGGTTATATTCGCGCCTATTATAGATAGATCGTTTTTTACGGATATCGCGTTGGCGGAGTTCCCGTTAACGGTCAGGCTTCCGCTGCCGTTGATCGTGAGGTCATCCTCCGAATACAATGCACCCTTCGGCGAGCCGGGAATATCGCTGTTATATACGCCGTCAGTCAGCGTATTTTCGCTTCCGGCGGCAAGCGTCAAAAATACCTTGTCCGCGCTCTTTATCCAGACGGCAGCCGAATCCGCCGACGTTATGGATACACCGTCGAATATCAGGTGTACTTTTTCGGTTTTAGCGACCTCCACGACGAGAGTGCCGCGCGATACCGTTCCGCTGAACCTGTAATCTCCGGCGAGCGAGACGATGATAAGATTGCCTTCCGCGCGTATTCCGCTCGGATATTCGTTCGGCTTTGAGAGATCTACGAAAACGGCTTTGTCGGATTCCGTCTTATGATCTCGTTTTGTGAAATATTCGTCGGCTTGCTCAGAAGGGGCGTTGTTATCTTCGCCGGCGCTTTCGCTTTTGTCATATCGGCTTTCGTCGCCGGGAGAGCCGATCGTGCTCTCAGGTAGATTCTGGATATCCTTGATAGCGGGAGAGGCTTGCGAGGCGTCTGTTTCGCTTCCACTTGCTCCGCCGGCGCAGGCGCACAGAGAAAGCATGATGACTATGGCGAGGATTGCGGCTGTGATCTTTTTCATTTTGTTCTCCGATCTGTTTTCAAACATATATCAAGGCTCATCGGTGTTGAGCAGGACGTTCAGCTCTGCTCCGAGAAGCAGAATTATCATACAGAAATACAGCCAAAGCAGCATCAGTATTATAACGGCAAGCGTACCGTAGATATAAGAATCGTTCGGAAAATATTTCAAGTACTGCGAATATCCGAGCGAGAACAGCATCCAGCCTGCCGACGCAAAGGCGGCGCCGGGCAGATGGTGGGAAAACTTACGTATCTTTGATGCTTTGGAGTATGAAAATGTGCGGTATATCATAGCGAAAAATAGCGTCAATATCACGCAAAACAGCAATCCTCTGATCGTCAGCGCGGCGTCGATGATCGTGGAAATAAACGAAAATCGCAGAGCGATGACGTTTCTTATGGATTCGCCGAACACGAGTACTATCAGCGTCGCGAGTATGAGCAGGACGAGTAACACGGTATAGACGAGCGAGCGAAGCGTCCTTTCAATATATCCGCGGCGCGAATCCACGGAATATATCGCCTCGATGCAGGCGGTCACGGCGCGAACTCCACGAGACGCACTGAGCAGGGTGGTGATAAGCGCGATCGACGCTATCGGCAACGTTGATTCAAGCCTCAGATCTGCGATTATATATTCGAGAATCGTGACGACGCTCGCGGGAAGCCATGTCTCTACGGTAGACATTATATCGGGAAGCGCTATAGGGATCAAGCGACTTCCGATCGAAATGAGCAGTACGGCAAATGGCAGAGACGATACGACTATGAAGAACGAAGCTTCAGAGGCGTATGAAGCGAGCCTGTTTTTGCTTATGGCCGATACGAGCTTCTTTACAAGAGATACGGCAGACGAGAGGGAAATAAGCTTAGATCTTCTCAAAACGTCCTCCGAAAACATTACTTTACCATAATTAATTTATGCGCAGAACGAAAATATATCAGCGAGCTTGGATGATGCGATAGACTTTGACAAAAATACGGATATTGATTGAGCGAAAGCAAAAATGTGCCGCAGGCGACGGGCGTCAGACAGCACATTTTTGCACTTTGATTATTTATCGAGATATTTTGCGAGATAATCAGCGGACATCTTTGCGCTGAGGAACGGATCGTCGTTTTCCCAGTTGCAATCCTGTTCTACAACAAGACTCTTAACGCCTGTGTCTTCCGCAAGCTTAAGGATCTCATCCCAATAAAGGTTGCCTGCGCCGATCTCGGCGATTTCGGGACCGTATTTCATATCCTTGAGGTGAAGAATGTCGATTCTGCCTGCGAGCATTTCGATCCAGTGACGTACATCTCCGCCGCCGTGCTGTACCCAATACGTATCGAGAACGAAGGATACGGTGTCGGGATTTGTGCCTTTGACAAGGCGCTCCATCATTGTAATTCCGTCGTATTTTCTGAATTCGCCGGAATGGTTGTGATATGTGAACTTGAAACCGTGAGGAGCGATGGTATCGCCGATCTTATTTGCGATCTCGCAGAATTCGTTGATCTTTGCAGTGCTCTCAAAGAACTCGCCGGGAACGCCGCCGATACCCATGTTGGTAGTACCGAGTG
>CAYXNQ010000154.1:0-2990 GCA_964466545.1 uncultured Lachnospiraceae bacterium
CGCGATGAACGCGGGCAAAGACTGACACATATCAAAATGACCGGCGGAACGCTTAGCGTGCGCGATGCGATAACATACGTCCCCCGCGCGTCCGGTGAATCGCTATGCGAAAAAATCTCGCAGATCAGGCTATACAGCGGCAACAAATATGAATCCTTACCATGTGCAAAAGCCGGAGATGTTTGCGCCGTTATCGGATTGAGCGCAAGCTATTCCTCCGAAGGGCTCGGCGACGAGCCGGATTCCCAGCCTGCGCTGCTTGAGCCGGTACTTTCCTGCCGCGTTAAGCTTCCGCCGACGACCGACGCGAAAAAAATGCTCCCGAAGCTAAAAATGCTTGAGGAGGAATTTCCCGAGCTAAACGTAACCTATAAGGAACAGCTTGCTGAGATATCCCTGAGACTCATGGGCGAGATACAGACAGACACACTTAAGCAAGTCATATACGACCGCTTTGACGTTTCCGTTGATTTCGATGACGGAGAGATACTGTACAAAGAATCAATATCCGGCGAATGTGAGGGAATCGGCCATTTTGAACCGCTCAGGCATTACGCGGAGGTTCACGTAAAGCTCGAAGCTCTGCCGCGCGGCTCCGGAATAATCATCGAATCCGATTGCAGTGATAAGCTCCTGCTCCCGTCGTGGCAACGATTGATCATGTCGCACATCGCCGAAAAACAGCATCTCGGCGTTCTCACCGGCTCGCCGATAACCGATATAAAAATTACATTGATAGCCGGACGGGCGCACGTGAAGCATACAGAAGGCGGCGATTTCCGTGAAGCTACATATCGCGCCGTGCGAAACGGCCTGATGCGCGCAACCTCTGTGCTTCTTGAGCCTATGTACGCCTTCCGACTCGAAGTGCCGAAGGGCGACATCGGCAGAGCGATCACCGATATAAGAAATATGTCGGGAAGCTTTGATTCGCCGGTAGATCTCGGAGATAATTCCATGCTCGCCGGTCGCGCCCCCGTATCCGAAATGAAAAATTATATCAAAGAAATAAATTCCTACACTCACGGAAAAGGAAAGCTTCAATGCGTTCCCGACGGATATAACGTATGCCACGATTCCGAAGCCGTGATAAAGCGTTTAGCTTATGATCCCGAAGCCGATCTTTATAATACTCCGGACTCGGTATTTTGCGCAAAGGGCGCCGGATTTACAGTAAAATGGCACGAAATTGAGCGATATATGGACATAGACAGCGGATTCGCCCGCTCGGACGGCAGATCGGCTTCGCGAGAACCGCGCCTGATCGACAAAAGCGGAGCCGAAGAAGACGCAGAGCTTGAAGCGATAATGCAAAGAGAATTCGGTCCGATACGCCGCAAAGTCTACACCGAAAAAAAGATAATTCGTCCGAAGGATAATACAAAACTCACGGCATCACGAAAAAAATACTTTATAATCGACGGATACAATGTTATACACACGTGGGAAGGCTTGCAAAGCGTTGCGGAGCTTGATCTCGAAAAAGCGCGCGAGCTGCTTACGGATATAATCGTAAACTACTCCGCTTATACTTCAAATCAATGCATGATCGTTTTCGACGCGTATAATGTTAAAGCTTCCGCCGACCGCCGCGAAGAACATTCAGGCGTAGCCGTCGTATATACGAAGGAAAACGAGACCGCGGACGCATATATCGAAAGAACGATTCACGAGATCGGTAAAAATTACGACGTTCGCGTTGTAACGTCGGACAGATTGATACAGATATCCGCTCTATCCGTCGGTATACTCAGAATGTCGTCGGCTGAATTTGAAAAAGAGGTAGAGCGTCACAATGCAGAAATAGCAGATATCTTAACTCGGCTGTCGAGCGTCCCAAAATCCAAGCTTTCAGATCTGATCTCGCACCTGCCTCGATCCTGAACTTACAGCTCAAGCAAAAAAAATCCCGAAGTCAGGCCTTCGGGATTTTTGTTTTTGTCTATATTCGCACGCAAGCGATGAGAAAGCCTCGGATCTCTTTACCGCGAGAGCAAAGCGTTGCGCTTGATGAACGAGCGCTTTACGACAAAATAGCAGATCATCTGAACCAATGCGGTAGCCGCCCACGAAACCGGATACGAGATAAAGAGCGATTCAAGCGTATGATTTGCCGCAAATACCGTATATATCCAGCCGATCCTGATTCCGCAAACGCCGACGATAGATACGAACATCGGCACAAGCGAACGACCCATGCCGCGCAAGAGTCCGACGGCGACATCCATTATTCCGCAAAGGAAATATGTTGTCGATATGATAGTCATACGTATTGCGCCATATGCAATGACCTGCGGATCAGATTCGTAAATACTTATAAGCGGATAGCGCAATGCAAATGCGAAAATTCCGAGAGCTGCCCCGATCACCGTTACATATGTGAGCGAAACGCGAGCAACATATCCGATACGGTTATATTTTCTCGCTCCGATATTTTGTCCCATAAACGACAGCGCGGCTTGATGGAACGCATTCATTGCAACGTATATAAAGCCCTCTATGCTGGCGGCAGCCGTATTTCCCGCGACGATCATCGTGTTGTCAAAGCTGTTGATCGAGCCTTGAATAAGAAAATTCGACAGCGAAAATATCATTCCCTGAATACCGGACGGCACTCCGACGCTCGCCATTCGAGCCAGTTTATTCTTATAAACGCGAAGCCCCTTGATATACAGCTTCATACAGCCATCGTATTTCATAAGAGATATTATAACAAGCACAGCGGAAACCGCCTGCGAAGTAACAGTCGCTATCGCTACTCCGGCAACGTCCATGCCGAGTCCGGTAACCGTAAATATGTTCAGCACTACGTTGATCGCGCCGGCTATCGCAAGATATATCATCGGACGTCGCGTGTCTCCGACTGCTCTGAGCAGTGACGCACCGAAATTATACAGCGACGTAAACGGAAGCCCCGCAAAATATATCTTAAGATACAGCTCCGATTTGTCGATAATATCGCTCGGCGTATCTATTACCTCAAGAAGCGG
>CAYXNQ010000155.1:0-2927 GCA_964466545.1 uncultured Lachnospiraceae bacterium
ACAGCAGGATCTTTTAAAATATCCGCATGAGTTTTCCGGCGGTCAGAAGCAGAGAATCGGTGTCGCGAGAGCGGTCATCATGAACCCCGACTTCATCATTGCCGATGAGCCTGTCAGTGCTCTCGACGTTTCGATTCAGGCGCAGGTCATTAATTTGCTTAACGATCTCAGAAAGAAATACGGAATAACGATCATGTTTATTGCGCACGATCTCTCCGTCGTTAAATATTTCTCTGATCGCATCGGCGTAATGTACTTCGGTAAAATGGTTGAGCTTGCTACTTCGGAGGAGCTGTTCAAGCATCCGCTTCATCCATATACAAAATCGCTTCTTTCGGCGATTCCGCAGCCCGACCCTCGATTTGAAAAAACTCGTGAGCGTATAGTTTACAATAAGCTCAGCGCGCACGATTATTCAAAGGAAGGACCTACGATGCGTGAGGTCTCTCCCGGACACTTTGTTCTTTGCAATACCGAAGAATACGAAAAGTATCTTGAAGAGATTAAGAATTAAGCCGTATGGCGAGCTTCGGAATTGAACGATAAATGAAAAAAATTCTGTCATTTGTTATACCGTCGGCGATAAGCGTGGCGATCTCTGTCGCTTTGCTTGTCTTGCGCGGCGCGTTCACATCGGCGTATACCGATTCAATGAAATATTGCAGTGACGCATTTTTCGTCCCCGCGATTTTGATGGTCGGTTTTTGGATACTTGTACGCGTTGCCGATACCGGATTTTTCGATATGCTGACATATGGCGTAAAAAATCTGCTGCGACTGTTCACTCCCTTTGATAAAAAGGTCGGTTCAGGCGGTTTTTACGAGTACAAGATCGAAATGGCGGAGAAGCGTAAGGAGAGAGCGGTGTTTCTTCCGATACTGTTCGTTGGACTTGCCGATCTCGTAATCTCATTCGTATTTCTCGGACTTTACTACGTCTAAATAATAAAATCCCGAAGGCATAGGCCTTCGGGATTTTGTATTGTTAAGTTTAACTTTGCTTGACAGCGCGGGGCTGCGCGAATTTGCAAAACGGCAATTTCAGTCGATCTTGATCTCAACGTGACGGATATTGTTCATAGATATAACGCGAACGTCTTGCGGATAGCACTCGCAATGCTCGGCTGTGTAATTGCGGCCAATCATAGCGGGGAGGGAAGTAATTATCGGCGCCGTTAGGCTGTCGCCACTTACGTCGATCGTTACGGTGTTTCCGTTTTTCGTAATTGTGAGCGCAATCATTTTGCCGGTCGGCGTCAAATAATTTTCGATTTTTACAGTAGAGCCGTTTTCGAGCCATTCGCTTGGGAGAGCGTGACCGAGCAGGAGCATTTCACTGTCGCGCATAGAAATTATCGAATCGATATAGACCTTGCAAGCCGCGCACCAATCTGAGATCGAAGGATTTTTGACGAGCGGGGCAACGTTTGTTTTTGCGGTGATCTTGCAGAATGTATAGACCGGAAACTCGCGAAGCTCTGCGTCTTTTGCATTAAGGCATATGCCGAGGTTTGCGATTTCTGCCGGTGTGGTAATTTGCGGTGCATCAGCGCTTTTGTATTGAGCGGTTGCAATATCGCGCAGGTCGACGAATCTGTCGGCAGAGGAAAATACATAGTTATTTCCGTTCGCAAGCAACGAGCCGAATGGGGAAGATAGAGTTGAAGCTTGCTCGGAGATTTCAGCTTCGTAGCTCGTTTTGAGCGCTTTAGCAATAGTCATTGAGAGCTTTCTTGTGGATATTACTTCATTTGCTTCGCCGAGCTTGCCCATGATGGAGGTATAGGATTCGAGAGCAAGAAGCGCGGTGAGCGTTTGTTGTACGGAGCTGAAATTTTCGTTTCCGTTCACTATGCCGGTTTCCTCAGATACGGAGTTTGCGATGCAGGAGACGCATTTCTTTAAGATAGGCTTCAGCGTTTCAAGAAATGCCTGATCATCGCTTCTTATCTGATAAGTCGAGGCGACCCACGGGAGCAAAATATCCGCATCCGTTATCGTGCTGTCGTCTCGGTAATATGCGGATAAGCATTCGCGTGCGGAAGATAGATCTCCGATGGCGAGAAACAGCTGACAGTAGCGGGCAAGTTCGTCTGGGGTGCTAATGCCGCTTTGGGTAAGCTTGGCAAGGATATATGTTGCGCGGCAGGCGTTAGATGCGTTTATTTTCGGTGAAGTTATCTTCAAAAGCTTATCGAGCTTGGATTCCCACTTTGTCTTTGCCGCTTTATAATGCTCGTCGAAGCTTCCGAAGTCTGCGACGCTTCCTTCGAGCTTTACCGCGAGGTCCACGGTCGCAGTTTCACCTGCGGCTATGGTTTGAGGAACAGGGGAAAGCAGACTTGCGTTATCGGCAAGCGGCGGGAGCGAGATCGTGCGAGAAGTTATGTTTTTTAGCGTTACGCGCGTATATGCGACGATTCCGCGCTCGGCGGAGGCTATATCGTCGGCAAATGTGGTGAGCATGACGCTGTAATTATCGGTCTTGTATGAGATAATGTGGAATGGAAGATATCCGTCGGCTAACTGCCAAGAATAATCGCTTCTGATCTCACCGAATTCGCTGAAGCTGATTTTGTGTACTGCCCCGTCGACAGTAAACTCGTATGAGCCGTCCGAGAAAATTTGCGGAATCACGGAGCTTGTTTCAGCACCGAAGTAAGAGAAATACGAATCGTATTTGCATGAGCTTTCAGATATTTTCATAAATCAGGCATCCTTTTCAGCGGTAGGACAAGAGTCCGTTAATAAGTTTATTATAGTCAATAATGCTCATTTTGTCAATACGGAATAAAGTTTGACGAGTTTTGCTCAAACGGCTTGACACGGCGGTTTTGGCATGGTATAATCACAGTCGCGGTAGCTTTTTCTGTCGCAAGAGGTTGACTATTTCTTTGTCGGTCACGGAAAGGACTTGTAATTATGGA
>CAYXNQ010000156.1:0-2907 GCA_964466545.1 uncultured Lachnospiraceae bacterium
ATAACATGGCGGGCAAGTTCTTCTTCCTTTACAGGCCGGAATGTTCCGAGACCGACGTGAAGAAGCACAGGAACGACTGCTATGCCATTAGCCTTGATGCGCTCAAGCAGCTCAGGAGTGAAATGCAGTCCCGCTGTCGGTGCGGCGGCTGAGCCTTCGACATTTGAGTATACGGTCTGATACCGCTCTCCGTCCTCAAGCTTTTCCGTAATGTACGGCGGAAGCGGCATCGTACCGACCTGATGCAATGCGTCATAAATATTATCCGCGCGAGATCTATCGTATGAAAAATCTACGATTCTGTTACCGTCATCCTTTACCTCGACTACACGCGCGGTTATCAGCGGCAAATTGTCGCCGTCATGTCCGAATTCGATAATATCTCCGATCTTCGCGTGCTTTCCCGGGCCGGCAAGAGTCTCCCACCTCGACGCACCGTGCGCACGAAGCAACAAAAGCTCTACAGACTGCGCCGCGCCGCTCGCTTTGAGGTCGCAGGAATCTGTCGCCCTATAAACGCGCAAGCCAATCATTCTCGCGGGAATCACTCTCGTGTCGTTAACGACAAGCGTGTCGCCGGGATTCAGATAATCGACAATATCACGGAATATCCTGTCCTCCGCCTCAAGAGGCGTGCTGAAACGCTTAACGACCATCAGTCGCGAAGAATCGCGGACCGCAAGCGGAGTTTGGGCAATCAGTTCTTCCGGAAGCTCATAATCAAAATCAGACGTTGTAAGAGTCGTCAGCGGCAAATCATTTTTTATTATCACGGCTAATTATTCCTAACATCAATTTAATATTCGTATCTATAATATACCAAAGTTCGCAAATTGTCAAGTGCGCCGACAACAGATAAGGTGCCGCATTTACTTTTTCGGATCTTCCGATAAAACGCCCGACCGAAAGCTTTATCACTGCCTGCGTGAGGAAAAAACACAGCAAAGTCGAATTTCGCAATATATCCGTCGTGAACGCTCTGAGAGCACAAACTCTGCCGCCGTAATCGGAAAGTTAGGCAAGCAATATCATTTATCAAAAATCAAATGTTTTTTCCTGTCGCCAATACCGCGGCTTTAATTATTATACAAAGCAAACGCGCCTTCGTAGCGCGGCATTACCGCCGAAAACCGAAGACGCGTTTTGAATATCGTTTTTGAAATGCCGCGATCAGATCTCAGGTATCTCAATTTCGATCTCTTTGCCGCAAGCGGCTGATTTCGCTATTCCGTCGATGATAGCCTGGTTATAAAGTATCTGCGACGTGGGAACAGGCGCGGAGCCACCGGACGCCACGGCGTCGAGAAACGAACGCACCTTCTGATAAAATAGATTTTCCTTTTCGGGAATTATCGGTATCTTTGTCTCTGTACGCTCACCGCAAACGTCGTGATAAAGCGTCATTGCGCCGCCGACCGTCCCATTCCAGCAATCCGTAGAAGGAATACGAAGCGCGCCTTCCTTACCGAAGATTATCGTGTCACCCGTCGTATCTGGATGCATCGCCCAAGAAATTCTGAAATCAAGTATGATTCCGCCCTCAAGTCTGATAAATGCAGCCGCGAAATCGTCAACGCTGAATATTTTTGCGTTTTCGCCGTTGTATTTTGGATTCGTGCCGAAGAAATCAGACGTATATCCGGTGACAGTAAGCGGCTTCGGATATCCGATAGCGTTCAGCACCATATCGAGCGAATAACAGCCGATATCACCGAGAGCGCCGATGCCGGCAGTTGATTTTTGAATAAACGTAGCGCCGGGAATGCCGCGACGACGACCGCCGCCTGTCTGGATATAATATATATCTCCGAGAACGCCGGACTCGACGATCTTTTTGATCATTTTCATATTTTCGTCAAAGCGCGGCTGAAATCCCACCGAAACAAACTTGCCGCTTTTTCTTTCGGCGCGGCATATCTCAATCGCTTCTTCGGTAGTTACCGACATCGGTTTTTCGAGAAGCACGGGGATACCTTTTTCAAGCGCGTATATCGTACACGGAGCGTGCTGTGAATTGTATGTGCAAACGCTTACGGCGTCAAGCGTTTCATTATCAAGCAATTCCTTATGACTCGGATAGAAGTGAACGCCAGCTACTCCGAATTTTTTCATAAACGCTTCTGCTCTGCCGGGTATCAGATCTGCTGCGGCGACGATCTCGACATCGGGCATTTTTAAGTACTGCGTCATATGCTGATTCGCAATTCCGCCCGTTCCGATGATTCCTACTTTGAGCTTGCGCTCCGATCTCTTTTCTTCTTTTTCGACAGTCTGCCTAAACTGACTGAGCACTGCATCTGACATAATCAATATCCTTTCTCCGAATTGATCGGGTAAAAACAAACAGCCAAGCAATCGTTATTGATCGCTTGGCTGTGAGAGCTTATTCCTTAACTGAGAACAAGCGAATACTTAGATCTCGGGAATCTCGATCTCAACTTCCTTACCGCAAGCGGCAGATCTGTTGATACCGTCGATGATAGCCTGGTTGTAAAGGATCTGAGACGTGGGAACGGGAGCGGAGCCGCCATTCATAACAGCGTCGATGAAAGAACGGATCTTCTTATCAAAGAGATCGCCGTGTGTGTGAATGAGCGGAATCTTTGTCTCTGTCTGCTGACCGCAAACATCGTGATAAAGAGTCATCTCGCCGCCGACAGAGCCGTTCCAGCAGTCTGTAGACGGAATACGGAGCGCGCCTTCCTTACCGAAGATGATGGTGTCACCAGGGGTGTCAACGTGCATAGCCCATGCGATTCTGAAGTCGAGGATTATACCGCCTTCGAGACGAATGAATGCAGCTGCGAAATCGTCAACGCTGAATCTTGCAGCGTCTGTACCGTTGTACTTCGGATTTGTACCGAAGAAATCGGATGTATAACCGGAAACTGTGAGAGGCTTCGGATA
>CAYXNQ010000157.1:0-2882 GCA_964466545.1 uncultured Lachnospiraceae bacterium
CCGATTATAAGAACATCAGTTTCGTAATCGGGCTTGGTAAGATCAACGCTATCAGCTGTAATTCTGCTGTGAGCTTGCAAAATTTCCGCAAGCTCGGTCGGAACTTTTTCACCCTTGTTCGGACCGATCTTAAGTTCTTCAAACTTATCGGCGCGATAATCGGGATGATATGCCGCAAGGAGCTTTTCCTTCTGCTCTGCAGTCATTCTTGCCGGTTCAAGTGCGATATTTTTGTCTCTCGCCGCTTCGACCGCGGCTATTGATTTTTGAAATTTTTCAGAATACATAGCGCGACTCCTTATTTCTCAATATCGCGATTGTTGTAAAGCTCTTTAAGCTCGTCAATCGGCTTTTGCATCAGTGCTTCGATCAATTCTTTGAAATCGCCGTTGTTTATCTCGCGGACTCTGTCTTCGAGGTGTCCGCAACCGGGAGCGAGGTATTTGCCGTTTATACGTCTTGCAAGCATAGCAACTTGAGGATGCGATATGCCGGCCGGACATCTTGATGAGCAAACGCCACACATTACGCAGTCAAAGGATTCTTCTGCGCATTTTTCAAAATCACCGCGCTGAGCGTACGCTATGTACTGCATAACGTTAAGTCCCTGTGTGCAGCTCTTTGTGCAGGCGTTGCAACCTACACAAGCATAAATTTCGGGATAAAGCTGCATCATAACAGCTTCAGTCGGCTTTACTTTTTCGATATCATATACTTGTTTTACCAGCGGGAAGAAGGGAAGTGTGGCAACATACATGCCTTCTTCAACTTTAGTTTGACAAGCGAGGCAAGCTTTTAGCTCGCGTTCGCCCTTGATTCTGTAGATCGTTGCACAGGCACCGCAGAAACCGCCGCGACAGCCGCAACCGCGCACGAGCTGGTAGCCGGCGTATTCCATGGCGTTCATTATGGTCAGATTATCGGGTACGCTGTATTGTTTTCCGAAAAGGAATATATTTACCATTGTAGTATCCTCCTTAATATTCGCTTGGAAGCTCATCAAGCTCGTCGCAACGGAATACGGGGCCGTCCTTGCAGACGTATTTGGAGCCGACATTGCATCTTCCGCATTTGCCTATGCCGCATTTCATACGCAATTCGAGCGTAGTATAAATTTGAGTTTTGTCAAAGCCCAGGGAGCAAAGACCGTCAAGTGTAAACTTGATCATGATAGGCGGACCGCAGAGCACAGCGGTCTTGTCGGTGGAAAATCCTAATTCTTTTACATAATTCGGAACAAAACCAACGTGTCCGTCCCATTCAGGCTGGGGATTGTCGATGGTAAGGTGAACGGTAACTCCGGAATCGTTAGACCATTCATCAACGATCTCCTTGTAATCGAGAAGATCGTTTTTGCTTCTTGATCCGTAAACTATGTCGATCTTTCCGTAGCGATCACGGTAGTGGCGACAGTAATTAATTACCGAGCGCAAAGGTGCAAGACCGACGCCACCGGCGATGAAGAGAAGATCCTTGCCGGCGAATACGTCGTCAACGGGGAAAGGCTTTCCGTACGGACCGCGGATTGTGATCTGCTGACCTGCTTCTGCAGAGTGTAGCCACTCGGTCACGCAGCCGCATTTCTTGATTGAAAATTCCATGTATTCCGTATTTGTCGGAGAAGATGTAATGGAAAACATAGCTTCACCGACTCCGGGAATCGAAAGCATTGCGCACTGACCGGGCATGTGTTCAAAAGCTTTCTTGCCGTCTAATGTAACAACGCGAAATGTTTTTATATCCGGCGTGTCAATACGCACATCAGTAATGACTCCGATTTTCGGAATCAAAGTTTCCGGAGTATTATTCATTATTTGCACCTCCGAGCTTCTTCATTACTTTTACAATATTCATTGAAATGGGACATTTTGCGAGGCAACGACCGCATCCCACACAACCGAATATTCCGTCATTATTTTCTGGGAAATATACGAGCTTGTGCATGAAACGCTGACGGAAGCGCTCTTTTTGTGTAAGTCTGTTGTTGCCGTGTGCCATTCTGGTAAATTCGGAATACATACATGAATCCCAGCAACGGTAGCGAATTACGCCATTACCCGTATTGAAGTCCTTGATATCATAGCACTGGCAGGTCGGACATACGAAAGTACAGGTTCCGCAACCGAGACAGCTTTCGGAAAGCTCATTCCATTCCGGAGCGTTGAACAGGGCCTCGGTCTTTCCAGCGCCGAATGCTTCGGTGTTCAGTTTTCCGTGCGGAAGCTTTGCGGCTATATTATTAATTTGCTTCTTGATACTGTCAACGGAATCATCAGTACATTCTTCGGTCAAGCCGCTGAGCTTATCAAGAAGTGCCGTGCCTTTTTCGGTATTGGCTTTAAGATAGAGATATCCGTCGGCTTGCCAGGACGAAATGTCACCGAGCGGTTCTGCCGGAGAAATACCGAAAGCGGTGCAGAAGCATGTCTCCGACGGCTTAGTGCAGGCTGCGGAAATTATAGTACAATGCTCACGCTTTGAAGCGTAGTAGCTGTCGCGCGGCTCGCTTAAAAATACTCTGTCAAGGATATCAAAGCTACGGACATCGCAAGCCCGTACGCCGAATACGACGAAATCTTCAATTTCAGTGCGCGTGTCTATGATAGAGATATTTTTGCCTTCGGTTTTGAACTGCATCAAGTCCTCGGTCTGAGGAAAGAACAGATCTTTGGGGCTTTTTGCGGTATTTAGCGCACCGGAGAGCACAGCTCCGTCGGTCCACTTCTTAAATGCTGCTTTTCCGTTGCTTTCGTCCTGAGGGATATAGAGAGAGGATTGTTTTGCAATCTCGGAAAAGAAAGAATTCAACGAGGTTTCATTCAATAATAGTTTACGCATTGCTACCACTCCTATCAAATACGTCGCACGGCTCGATGTCTTCC
>CAYXNQ010000158.1:0-2874 GCA_964466545.1 uncultured Lachnospiraceae bacterium
GTATCTGAATGCGTCGGATACAGCCGACGACATATCGGAGCGAGCCAGATCGTATACAGTTACCTTCGGCGCTCCGTTTGCGACGAGCGCTTCCTTCAGCTTTTGAACGGCTTTTTTTGTATTTCCGTAGACCGAAGTATATGCAATAACTATGCCGTCCTCCTCCGGACGATAGCTTGACCACGTGTCATAGAGATTGATATAATAGCCGAGATTTTCGGAAAGGATCGGGCCGTGGAGCGGGCATATAACGGAGATGTCGAGTGTAGCGGCTTTTTTGAGAAGCGCCTGTACCTGTTGACCGTATTTTCCGACTATGCCGATATAATAGCGGCGCGCTTCGTCAGCCCATGGCTCGTCGGCGTCGATCGCACCGAATTTACCGAAGCCGTCGGCGGAAAACAGCACCTTGTCCGTCGAGTCATAAGTGACTATTACCTCAGGCCAATGGACCATAGGCGCGGTTACGAACGTAAGCGTGTGCTTGCCGAGCGAAAGCGAATCGCCTTCGCCGACTACGATCCTGCGTTCCGAAAAATCGCTTCCGAAGAAATTCTTCATCATATTGAATGCTTTTGCAGATGAAACTACGGTCGCGTTCGGATATGCCGCAAGGAAATTTGCGATATTTGCGGAGTGATCCGGCTCCATGTGCTGAACCACGAGATAATCCGGCTGTCTACCGCCCATAGCGTTTTCTATATTATCAAGCCATTCGTGAGTGAACGCGGCGTCTACCGTGTCCATGACGGCGGTCTTTTCGTCGATTATCGCGTATGAGTTGTATGACATTCCCATCGGCACTTTATACTGACCTTCAAACAGATCTATGCGTCTGTCCGTTACGCCGATGTATTTTATATCGTTTGATATATACATTGCTTTTGCCTCCTGACAATTTTACTAATAATATTATCACATTTCAAAAGCCGAATCAATCATGTAATTCGGAAAAATGTGTAAATAATTTTATTTTGCTCATATAACTTGGAAAATGAAGAATTTAAGATAATCCGTTTCCGGAATATCCGTATGTATGGGGTGGTCGGGAGCTTGCTTGCGCTCCTCGATCAGTCTCAGTTGCATCGAGGCGTCGTGCGCGGCGGAGCGGATAACGTCAAACAGATGATCGCGGCTCATGAAATGCGAGCAGGAGCAACTTGCGAGATATCCGCCGCGAGGCAATAGCTTCATCGCGCGATAGTTGATCTCCTTATATCCGCGGGCGGCGGTTGCGACGGTCTTGCGCGATTTTGTAAACGCGGGCGGATCGAGAATGATATAATCGTAATCGCGACAGCCGGCGCTCTCAAGTTCAGTCAACAGGTCGAATACATTTGCGGTGCGAAATTCGATCTTATCGGACAGATCATTGATCGCGGCATTGTTTTCGGCGGCCTCTATCGCGGTCTTTGATATATCTATCGCGGTCACTTTTTCGGCTCCGGCATTTGCGCAGTTGAGAGCGAATGAGCCGGTATGCGTGAAGCAGTCGAGTATTCGTTTCCCGCGCGCGATGGAAGCTGCGGCGCGGCGATTGTATTTTTGATCGAGGAAAAAGCCCGTTTTCTGCCCGTTGACGATATCAACGTCGTAGAGTATTCCGTTTTCGTTTATGCGCGTTATGCTGTCGGCAGATATGTTATTGTACCAACCGCTTTCCTGCGTGAGACCTTCGAGCTTGCGGATCTCGGATTCGTTGCGTTCGTAGATACCCGAAATTTTAATTCCGTCGGATGCAAGTGCGGATATAAGCGCTTCAAAAATTACGTTCTTGATCTGCTCGGTGCCGAACGAGAGTGTTTGCGCAACGAGAATGTCGTTGAACTTGTCGACGGTCAGTCCGGGAAATCCGTCGGATTCTCCGAAGATGAGACGGCAGGCGGAAATGTCGCTGCCCATCACGGTCTTTCTGTAATCCCAGGCGTACTGCACGCGCCTTTGCCAAAATTGCTTGTCAAATCTGTCATTTGCGTTTTTCGAGATCACGCGAAGCCTGATCTTAGAATTGAGACTGAGCATTGCGGAGCCGAGATAAACGCCGTTTTTCGAGATAACGTCCGCTATCTCGCCGTTTTTAATATTGCTCGGCATATCGGTGATCTCTGTGTCGTATACCCAAACGTGACCCGCTTCAAGTGATCTTCGCGCTTTATCCGTGATCGTGATTGCGGGAAATTCCCGTGGTGCTTTCATAATTATGTCCGTCCTTTCGAGTATGAATACTGTATCAGCTTTTGAAATTGGCGGGATCTGAGAAAAATTCGCGTGCCGTTTCGTAATCGCACGAGAGCGAGCCGCGTATCATTTTTGAATTGCCGCCGCATTTGCCGAGTCCGCGAGCGATGATCTGCTTGGCGACAAGCCGGAGATCGACCGAATCGTCGCCGGCTTCGGCGAGAAATTTTACCGCGCCCTTGTCGTGAACAAATACCGCGGCGGTGACAGCTCCGCATTTCAGCGCAACTCCGGTCATATATCTCATGTCGGAGGCGTCGAAGCTGTCCTCAAGATATACGGCGTGCGCAGGATGCGAGCTTTGCGCCATCACGTCGGCTATGCGGCGGCGCGCGGCGGTTTGCGCGTATTTAAGCTCGGCGTGTTCCTTGCAAAATGCGTCGAATGCGTCCTTGAAGCTTGACGGATTTGCGGAGATCTCTCTTGCGCATTGCGTAAGCGTGGTGTAGTATTCTGTGCTTCGGCGAAGCTCGTCGCCGCCGGCGAGCATATACAGCCGCACTCCGCCCTTGTATTTTTCAAAATCGAAGATCCGCACGCTTCCGATCTCGCCGGTGCGTTTTACGTGAGGCGCACAGCAGGCGCAGATATCAATATCCTCTATTTCCACGAGGCGCACGTTTTCGTCAAGATCGA
>CAYXNQ010000159.1:0-2837 GCA_964466545.1 uncultured Lachnospiraceae bacterium
CCATGAAGCTGAAGCTTGCGGCGGGATGTCGGGATATTGAGCTGGTGACATCGGCAGTTGTAGCCGCGCGACGTATTTACGAAGAAGATCCGACGTTATCGCTTCCGCATCACTTGGGTCTGCGGCAGATATTGAATGATAAGCTCGGGAACGCATGAAAAATTACAGAAGATATAAATTTTCTATTGACAACGGCGCGGCGCTGTGGTATAATCCAATCAATTTAACAGCTTAAACCGTTGAAGCGGAGATAACGTCGGGTACGCCCTCAAAGAGAGCTTGGATTTAGCTGAGAGCCAAGCAGGATACGCCCAGACAAATGGACCGCTGAGGGTGCAGTCAAATGCGGCTCGTCCGCAGAGTATTCTGCAACGTAGTGACGCGCGTTAGCCGTCGGGGATATGACTGTATCCTGCCGAGCGCACGGCGTTTGCCGTGAAATCAAGGTGGTACCGCGAATTAGCTTTATTCGTCCTTGACAGAGATCTTGTATTTCTGTCAAGGATTTTTGTTTTTCAGGGGAAAGGGTAGCGATATGTTTATTTTAGCAAAGCGATGGCGAATGTCTGACGGATTATCGGATTGACATTTTATGCGCGTTATGCGTGAAAAAACGAAAGGAATACTTGAATTATGAAATACAGTAACGTTGATTTTGAAACATATTTTAATAACTATCCCGACAAGAACGGATTCTTCGGAAAATTCGGAGGCTCGTATATCGCTCCGGAGCTTCAGGAGGCAATGAACGAGATCACCGACGCTTATTATTCGATAGCGCAGTCGAGAAAATTTATCGCGGAGCTTCGCCGCATCAGAAAAGAATTTCAGGGCAGACCTACGCCGGTCACGCATCTTGAACGCCTTTCGGATCATCTCGGCGGCAGAGTACAGCTCTACGCTAAGCGCGAAGATCTCAATCATACCGGAGCACATAAGCTGAATCACTGCATGGGCGAGGCCTTGCTCGCGAAATATATGGGAAAGAAAAAGGTCATCGCGGAGACGGGCGCGGGTCAGCATGGAGTTGCGCTTGCAACTGCCGCGGCATATTTCGGACTTGAGTGCGATATTTATATGGGAGCGGTCGATATAAAAAAACAAGCTCCTAACGTTGCGAGAATGAAGATACTCGGTGCAAACGTAATAGAGGTCACCGACGGACTTCAAACTTTGAAGGAAGCGGTAGACGCGGCGTTTGCGGCATATGCCCGCGAATATAAGGATTGCATCTACTGCATAGGCTCGGTTTTGGGACCGCATCCGTTTCCGATGATGGTGCGCGATTTCCAAAGCGTTGTCGGAATCGAAGCGCGCGAGCAATTTACGGAGATGACGGGGCATCTGCCTACCGCGATCGTTGCCTGTGTAGGCGGCGGCTCCAATGCCGCGGGACTTTTCGCTGGATTTCTCAACGATCCCGTCGATATATACGGAGTTGAGCCGCTCGGCCGCGGAGAAAAGCTCGGAGATCACGCCGCAAGCTTGAAGTACGGAAGCGAGGGCATCATGCACGGCTTTAACAGCATAATGCTGAAGGATGCGGACGGCGAACCTGCGCCCGTATATTCCGTTGCGAGCGGGCTTGATTACCCGTCCTCAGGTCCTGAACACGCCTTCCTCAAGGAGATCGAAAGAGTTAAGTACGATGTGATCAATGATGACGAAGCGATAGACGCATTTTTTAAGCTTTCTCGGCTTGAGGGAATTATTCCGGCGATCGAAAGCTCGCACGCGGTAGCTTACGGGATCAAGTTGGCAAAGACAATGGAGCACGGCTCTGTGCTGATCAATCTTTCGGGCAGAGGCGACAAGGATATGGACTATATTATTGAAAAATACGGTATAAGATAATCAGAAAAGTCCGCTGAAAGCTGAGTGAATGGGTACGGCAGATGAATGCTTGCAGGCGCTTATCAGAAGCTACCCGGACGTTTGAGCTGATTTATGATTGATACCGAGGCCGCCCGGAAGCAAAATGTTCGGGCGGCTCTTGTGTGAATGGGAGATTTTGTTATGATTTTCTGATATACTTATTCAGTGAACAAGAGAGATAAATCAGAATTTGTGGAGGTACATGACATATGAGTATAAGTGGATTAAGTTGCATTTTCCCTTCACCGGACATACAGAAAACATCGGGATTTTATGTATCAAAACAGGACCTTGTACGGATATGGATATGATGCCTATTTATATACCGGGAGCCAAAATCTTCTTGAAAAAGAATTTACGGAAAAAGAAGTCATGTTCGTTAAACATCTGCATACAACCGATTATCAGAACAGTGAGTTTGTCGTTGAAGATATAGACGGACGCTGGTTGGCGTTTGGATTGAAGATAAAAGACTAACTTTGCTGTTAAACAGTTCCGGTTTGTCGAAAATGAAAATCCGACCTATGCTCGTAACAATAGGTCGGATTTACTGTTTTACGAATGTCTGCTTCGCAGCTCGAGCAAGCGTTTTACGTAAAAGTCAATTTCGCTTTTGCCGAAGCGCTTTTCAAAGCGGGATACGGAATATTCCGAAAACGGACACTGATCGTAAAATCCCGGCATACCGAGAAAATACTGCAGATACGGATTTTCTCGTATCTCTATAACGAGATTCTTAGCGGATATCTTATAAACGCCCTTGATTATGAGCGCGCCGAAGGCAATACGTGCCTGTATAGCGACTTTTCCGCCTTTGGCAAACGATGCGGCATATTTGTATTCGATCTCGTCCCACGGGACCTCGCCGGCGAGGACCACCCAAGGATTATTTTTTGCGAGCGAAAATGACGACGGATCGAAATCCATGAGTCTGAGCTGAGTGTTAAAACGATACATAACGG
>CAYXNQ010000160.1:0-2833 GCA_964466545.1 uncultured Lachnospiraceae bacterium
CTGTGCGGGAACGGAACTCCGAGCGCAACCAATCTGTAAAATGCACGCAACGAAGAAAGCGCTTCGACGAGCGCGATGTCGCCGTGCATCGAACCGCCGGCAAAAAGATCTTGCGCCATTTCCTCGGCGGAATCGGGCTTGTCGGCGCAGCTTGAGAGTTTGTAATAGGTCTGCTTGTCGGAGCCGGTGTTGCGCGATGTGCCCATTTTCAGTCCTTCGGTCACGATAGCTATATCGCGTGTGCCCATCTTATAAAGCGAATCAGCGCAGCTTAAAGCCGCCGCGCCGCTTCCGACGATAACGGTATTTAATTCTATAACGGGTATTGAATCAATAAAATATGAGGGAGCTTTCATTTATTCGTTCCTCCGGTAAAAGATCGGTTTTGTATGAGATGTGCCATCGACGGGCGACAAGTGCGTTCGCGCAGGCGTGATCGCGAAGCTGTGAAGGAATCTGCGACGAACAGCGAACGGCAGTCCGAAGGCTTCTTACTGCGTTTATTATAACATACGGCATAAGCTATTTGCAATAAAATATTGACACAATATTCGCAAAGTGATATACTCTAAAAAACGAAAGTTGAGCGCGGCTCGGCTATATAAGGTGAAAAATATGGATATGACAAGATTTTATTACAGCGAAGGCGAGAAGCCGCTTGATGATCTTAAGCTGGACGGCGGCTTTTTCGGTATATTCCGCACCGTTGCGTGCGTCGGCGACAGCTTGGCGTCAGGAGAATTTGAATATAAAAATTCAAGCGGTGATCGCGGATTTTCCGATATGTACGAGTATTCCTGGGGGCAGTATATGGCTCGCGCGACAGGTGCGCGCGTATATAATTTTTCGCGCGGCGGAATGTCTGCGCATTGGTATCTCCATGATTATGCCGAGGAAAACGGCTTCTGGAACACATCGCTTGCGGCTCAGGCTTATATAATCGCGCTTGGCGTAAACGATATAATCAACGCTAAAAATCCGATCGGCTCGCTTGCCGACGTGGATATCGCGAATTACCGAAACAACAAAGACACGTTTGCCGGAGAATATGCGACGATCATACAAAGATATAAAGAGATACAGCCTAAGGCGAAGTTCTTCTTGATGTCTATGCCGCACGATCCTCTTTTTGCAAATGAAAACGAGTTGCAGGCGGAACAGGTCGAGGCTCACGCCGCATTGCTGTACTCTTTCGCAGAGACGTTCAATAATACGTATGTAATTGACCTTGCTCACGACGCGCCGCGATATGACGAGACCTTCAGAGCTCGGTTCTTTATGGGAGATCATATGAACGCGATGGGATATATGTTCACCGCGCAAATGGTAATGACATATATAGACTATATAATCCGTAAGAATCCGTGTGATTTCTTCGAGGTGCCGTTTATAGGCTCCGCAAAGACTAAGTATTGATTTTTTTTCAAAAATAAAAATACCGGCGGTGCGATCGTTTTCGTTCCGCCGATTTTTTATTTGCGACTATTTTTATTCGCTCGCGCGCTGATTCCTCTTTCTGTCGAGATAATCCTGCAAGATTATCGTGGCGGAAAGCTCGTCTACTGATTCTTTGCGCTTTTTGCCGCGAACGTTGGTCTCCGAAAGAAATTTATGAGCACTGACCGTTGTAAGCCTCTCGTCGAAAAGCTCGCACGGGATTCCAGTCGCTTCGGTGAGCATATCGGCAAACGCGCGACATTTTTCCGAGCGAGGTCCTACCGTGCCGTTCATATTTACGGGATTGCCGACTATGATAAGCGACGGAGAATACTTGCGCACCGCCTCGGCGACGAGTTCAACCGCTTTTTTCATTCCCTCGGCCTTGACGCAGCCTGCGCCGTGAGCGAGAAATTCCGTTGGATCGGAGAGCGCGATTCCCGTTCGCGCGTCACCGTAATCAAGACCCATGATAATACTCATTTTTTGAAAAAATTCTCCATTTTTAAGCGTTTCCTGATTTTTGTAAGGTAAAATGTGACAATAAGCGTAGATGCGTAATCATACAGCAGGAAAAATGCGTTTCCAACTGCGAACAGCACTATCGAAAAGTCCATCGCCGCGTCTTCGGGCAAATGCAAAACGAACTTTCCGACAAGTATTAAGAGAAGCAATACTGTATTGAAATACGACAGCTTGAGGCACCACGAGATGACGGGATGATACTGCTCAAAGTGTTTTTTCAATATCGGGTAGATACCGCCGAACAAGGCGTATTCTACTGCGACGAATTTGTCCGGTAATAACAGCAGTGCCAGCACTGTTGTGCATATCCAAAGCAAGTACGGATAGCCTCCGCCGATCTCGATCACTACGGCAAATACGAAGAAGGATGAGAATGCGACTGCCGAAAGATCGAGAACGCCCGTCAGGATCCCGAAAAACATCAGCACGATTCCCGCCGCCGAAAGTATCGCGCAAGCAACGAGCTTTTTTGTTTTTAATCTGTTATCTGACTGTTTCATAATGCGCGCCTTCCGCTATCAGCAACAACGTATCAGATCGCCGCCCATGCATTCGCAACAGCAATCGGCGCACAGTAGCGATGAGCAAACGTCGCAAGCCGTGCAACCGCCATCGGAGCCTGACGTTCTGTAGCTCCTTCCGTATGCGCCGGCGCGATAACGAAGCTGATTCAGCGCCGAGCGATATTCGCCGTTTGACGGATCCATGTAGCAGGCGGTCTCGATGTATTTTTGTGCGTCGTAAAACGCTCCGCGCTGTAAAAGCACGCACCCCTTGAGATAATTCCATTCGGCATTTCGGTCCGCCGAGGATACCGAATCAAGCATAAGCTCGGCGTCCGAGAATCTGCCTTGAGCGACAAGCGAGCGTA
>CAYXNQ010000161.1:0-2814 GCA_964466545.1 uncultured Lachnospiraceae bacterium
GCCGAATATTACAGCTACTACACGGGACAAAAATGGGGCAGGCTTGAGAATTACGACGTGATGATCTCAAGCGATAAATTCGGTATCGACGGAACGGTAGACGCATTGTACGGTCTGTTCGGCGGAAGATGACCGCTGTTTCCGATTACAGTTTATCATATATCGCCGCGCTTGTAAACCGATTTTTAGATTTTTTTGAAAATCCGCTTGACAAGTCGCGAATTAAATGATATAATAGCAAGCTGTCGGACACTGTAAAAATGTCCGTCTCTCTGCCGCCGGAAAAATCAGTTAAGTCGGCGGTCTGATGTCCATAGGGAGGTGTAAATATGGAAAAGGTACTCAACACATACGAAACAACCTTTATCGTCAATCCGAATCTCGGCGACGAGGCAGTTAAGGCTTTGGTTGAAAAGTTCACCGCTATGATCGCGGAAAACGCGACGATCATCGAGGTATCCGAGTGGGGTAAGCGCAGAATGGCATACGCTATCAACGATATTCCCGACGGTTATTATGTGATCGTCAGATTCAACAGCGACGCGGCATTCCCCGCAGAGCTTGAGCGTGTATTCGGTATTACAGAGGGTATTCTTCGTTCGATGGTGATCCGCGAGCGCGAGGTCGCCGTTCCCGCAGAGGCGTAAGCTGTAAGGCTTGCGGGCGGAACTTCGGCTTGGCGCGATAAAGGCGCCGTGTCGATATAATTTGCGAAAGCGGAGGAAATATTATGGCAAACTTCAATTTCAACAAGGTAATACTCGGCGGACGTCTTACCGCGGATCCGGAGCTTAAGACAACTCCTTCCGGTGTGAGCGTCACATCTTTTTCAATCGCTGTAAATCGTCGCACCGCCGCGAAAAATGCGGAGGAGCCGCAGGCTGATTTCTTTAACGTTACGGCTTGGCGCGCAACGGCTGAATTTATCACGCGTTATTTCCGTAAGGCAAGCTCTATTTGCATTGTCGGAACCATTCAAAACAGAAATTGGACCGACGCTAACGGCGTAAAGCATTACGTTACGGAGATCGTTGCCGACGAAGCTTATTTTGTTGATGCGAAGGGCGAAGCTCCCGGCTCTGCACAGCGCGCGGGCGGCATGGGAAATGACGCTTACGGCGCTGCCCCCATTTATAATAATATGCCTCAAAACGCACCGAAATTTGAAGAAATATCCGACGACGAGGAGCTTCCTTTCTGAGAAGCGCGACGTCAAAAATAATTTGGAGGTTAGTTTAGTATGGAAAACGAAAACAATGTTGTTGTAGAAGAGACTGCTCAGGAAGAAACTGCGGCAGCTCCTCAGCAGACTGCACGTCCTGCACAGCGTCCCGCTCAGCAGCGCGGCAGACGTAAAAAGGTTTGTGCTTTCTGCGCAGATAAGATCGACTATATCGATTACAAGGACGTAAACCGTCTTCGTAAGTATACATCTGAAAGAGCAAAGATTCTGCCCCGCAGAATTTCCGGCACATGCGCAAAGCATCAGCGCCAGCTCCAGCTCGCTATCAAGCGTGCTCGTCATATCGCTCTTCTGCCTTATAT
Source organism: uncultured Lachnospiraceae bacterium (assembly GCA_964466545.1). Classification (GTDB taxonomy): domain Bacteria; phylum Bacillota; class Clostridia; order Oscillospirales; family CAG-272; genus CAYXNQ01. Next base: position 1,546 of record CAYXNQ010000161.1, read on the forward strand.
CGGCGACTGATCGTAGTCTTGAGGAATCGCGATGCCGCATTTTTGCGGCATCGTTTCTTTTTTGTGTTAATTCGGCGGTGTTCGCCTTTACGGAGCATGATTATGAAATATACGCATATAATTTGGGATTTTAACGGAACGCTCCTTGACGATATTGACGCGGCGGTGGAGTCGGAAAACGTCCTGCTTCGGCGTCGCGGCATGAAGGAGATAGAGTCTCGCGACAGATATTATCAAATGTTTTGTTTTCCCGTGCGCGACTATTATGTGAAGCTCGGCTATGATTTTTCAAAAGAGAGCTATGAGGATGTCGCGGCGGAATGGATCAAAGTTTTTGACGAATTGGTGAAAGGGTCGGGATTGCGCACGGGCGCGCGGGGACTGCTTGATTATTTTGCGGAAAGGAAAGTGCGCCAGCTCGTGCTGTCTGCTTGCGAGCTCGGTATGCTTGCATCTCAGATATCCGAGCTTGAGATCGCCGATTATTTTGATGACGTGATCGGAACGGGCGACGTGCTGGCTTCCGGAAAATCGGACCTTGCGCTACGCTGGCGCGAGCAAAATCCTGAAGCGCGGCCGCTGTTTATTGGGGATACCTGCCACGACCGCGAGGTTGCTGAGCTTATAAATGCTGATTGCGTCTTGCTTGAAGGCGGGCATAACGGACGTGCCTTGCTTGAAGCGAGCGGCTCGCCGGTATTTGCGGATTTTGCTGAATTGCTCGCGGCGTTTGAACGCGGCACTTTCAACATATAAAATAACTTGAAATAAAAAAAGCCTCGGAAGAGGCTTTTGCGTTTTCCGAGGCTTGTTTGATTTACGGTTCTTCCGGGGCGATGAGCCCGTAGGAGCCTGCGTTTCTCTTGTAAACTACGCACGTCTCGCCGTTTTCGATATTTTTGAATACGAAGAACGAGTGGTCGAGCAGGTTCATTTGCAGGATAGCTTCTTCCGGCGTCATCGGCTTGAGCGGGAACGATTTTGTCCTGATGATAAATTCGCCTTCTTCGGCGACGCTATCGGACGGATCGCTCGGGAGCTGAGAGAAAGCTCCTTCTCTGAGCCTGCGTTCGAGGCGCGTTTTGTTTTTGCGTATCTGGCGTTCGATGCTGTCTATGCATCTGTCCATCGCGTTCATAAAGGTGTCGGAGATCTCTTCGCTACGGAAGAGCGTGCCGTTGCTCGAGATGGTCACCTCCAAACATTCCTTTGCGCGAATTTTGCTGAAAGTCACGTATGCTTCGGCTTCGGAATCGAAAAATTTGTCGA
>CAYXNQ010000162.1:0-2806 GCA_964466545.1 uncultured Lachnospiraceae bacterium
TCATTACTAAGGGAAACGTGCTTGATCTCGCCGTAGCCGTCGTTATAGCGACTGCATTTAATGCGATCGTAAACGGTCTTGTTAAATACATCATAACGCCGATAATGACGTTTTTCACGAGTGGTGTCAGCATAAATGAGTGGGAATACGTTCTGCGCGACGAGGTGCTTGATGAAGCCGGCGCGGTGATCTCGGAAAAAATATCCGTGCAATACGGCCTGTGGCTTCAATCGGTGCTCGATTTTTTGATAATCGCGTTCAGCATTTTTGTAGCTGTGCGAATAATTCGAAAAGCAGAACGCACAATATATGCGAGAGAATATGAAAAACGCGAAGCTGAAGCGGAAAAGAAAAAAATCGAAGAAAATGCAAAAGCGGCCGAGGCGACGAGACTTGCGGAGCGTGAAAAAGCGGAGAAAGAGGAGCTTTACAATAATATTCGAGAGCAAAATGAGCTTTTGAAGAAGATCTGCGAAAAGCTTGAGAGTAATCGGTAAAAATTATCAAAAGATAAAGCGGGGCGTTGCGTGTTTGAGCGTGACATCCCGTTTTGAAAATTTTAATATGCAAGGCTAAATTTGTTATACATAATCCTTCGCGCCGTGCGCAAATTAATATCGGCGGGCGGCTTGATCTGAATAGATATTCATGCAGCTTATGCAGGAAAATCCTTGTTTTGCCGCAAAAATAACGATCGTGAGGATGATATGAAAACAGGTATAAAAATTTTTCTTGCATTTTTGCTGATTGCGGCGCTTTTGATAGGCGCGGTCGATATGTGGATACCGGACGCTGTTTCGGTATATACCGACGCTACGTGCGAATATGCAAATTGTCTTGGAATAATGCGCAACAGCGATATCAAAGCAACGCTCGGGTATATTCCGTTAAAAAAGCTTACGCTCAATCAACTTAAAAATACCGAAGTCATAGTTGGCGGCGTGCCGTTCGGCGTTAAGCTTTACACGGACGGACTGTTGGTGGTGGGGTTTTCCGAGATCAACACCGGAAGCGGCGAGGCGTCTCCTGCGAAAAAAGCGGGAATCAAGTCGCGAGATATAATCAAGAGCGTAAACGGCAAGACTGTTACGACTATTGATGAATTTACGGCGACAGTAGAGGCGTCGGGCGGAGCCGAAATCGAAATAACATACTGTCGAAAGCATAAAGAGTATTCGGTAAAGGTTAAGCCGGAGCTGGCAGAGCAGGACGGAAAATACAAGCTCGGAATGTGGCTGAAGGACAGCACGTCGGGCATCGGCACCGTGACCTTTGCGATAGCCGAAAGCGGAGAATTTGCCGGACTCGGACACGGTATATGCGACAGTGATACAGGCGAACTCATGCCGCTCGGCAACGGAATCGTTACAGATGTGGCGATCAGCGGTATAGTTAAAGGAAAGATCGGAACTCCGGGAGAATTGAAGGGGTATTTTACTACCGCAGAGGTAGGCAAGCTGATATGCAATACGAATTGCGGCGTGGTGGGAAAATACGCTAAAGCTGGGCATATACTGAGCAAATGCAAGGATAAAATGAAGATCGGACTTCGCTCCGATGTGAAAGACGGAAAAGCGACGGTCCGTTGTACGCTGGATGACGACGGCGTCAAAGAATATGAGATAGCGATATCCGCCATAAACACAGACGGGACCGATAATAAAAATTTCATGATAACCGTAACAGATCCCGAACTGCTCGAAAAGACCGGCGGGATAGTGCAGGGAATGAGCGGTAGCCCGATCATTCAAAACGGAAAGCTTGTTGGAGCGGTGACCCATGTTTTGATAAACGACCCGACGCGAGGATATGGCATCTTTATCGAAAATATGCTCGCCGCTTGCGGATGACGAAAAATACCGAGGACATCAGTCCTCGGTATTTTCATTATTTCGCAAAGCTTCAGCAGCGGCGTAAGCCGTAGAAAATGCAATTTGAAGATTGTAGCCTCCGGTAAGTGCGTCGCAGTCGATCACCTCGCCGATGAAGTATAAGCCGTCTTCGCGTTTGCTCATCATAGTTTTCGGATCGATCTCCTTCACCGAAACGCCGCCGCGCGTTACGATTGCTTCGTCCACGCTTCTGAACGAGATCGGCGTGAATGTGAGTGATTTCAATGCGAGAAGCAACGACGAGCGCATTTCGCGAGTGATCGAATTAACTTTGATATGCGGCGGGATATTGCTTGCGCGAACGATATAAGGGATCAGCGAGATCGGAAGCAGTTCTCCGAGCGAATTGATAAAATCGCGATTTGCAAATTTTGAAAAATCAGACAGTATTCGCGCGTCAAGCTCGTCTGCGGGAATCGCGGGCTTAAGGTCGAGCTTGAGCGTATAGTTTCTGACGTCACCTGTCATGTGTGCGGATGCCGACAGGACTAACGGTCCGGATAGTCCAAAATGCGTAAAAAGCATCTCGCCGAAATCTTCAAAAATGAGCTTTTCGCCGCGATAGAGTGACAGACGGACGTTTTTTAAGCTGAGACCGCTCATTGCCGCCACATTCTCGCGAGTTATGATCGGAACGAGAGACGGGGAGGGCGTGACGATTGTGTGTCCGAATTTTTCGGCAAAGCGGTATCCGTCGCCGCGAGAGCCTGTTGCGGGATATGAAATTCCACCTGTCGCGATCACGACCGCATCATAATCTGTAGTGTCATCTCCCGATGTGATAGACCACGGGTGCTCGGAGCAGTTGTTTTTTACGATATCGTCCGCTTTCCGATTTATTATCCTGCAGTCGCATGATAGGAGCTTTCTTTGCATCGCGTCGGCAATGTCAGCCGCCTTGTCGGATACGGGAA
>CAYXNQ010000163.1:0-2788 GCA_964466545.1 uncultured Lachnospiraceae bacterium
ATCACAAGAAGCGAAGGCAAAGCGGTTCGCGTGATCGACAATCGCAAGCTTCACGATTAAACCGAAAAGGAGTATACTATGGCTGTAAATCAGATTTCAATTTTTGTTGACAACACTCCGGGCAAGCTCAGTAAGCTTACAACATTTCTCGCAAATAATAATGTTGATATGCGCGCCCTGTCGCTCGCGGACGCTTCCGATTACGGTATAATGCGTATACTCGCAGCACATTCCGCTGAACTGATCACATCGCTGTACGACGAGGGGTACATAGCCCGCGTAAATCCGGTGCTTGCCGTTTCGATAGACGACACCCCGGGCGGACTGTCCAAGGTCGTTTCGATCTTGGGCGAAGCAAATATCAATATTGAGTATTTGTACGCTTTCGTGCTGAAATCGACGCAAAACGCGTGTGTGGTAATTCGCGTTGCCGATAACGAGCGCGCCGAGCAGATCCTTACAGATAACGGAATCAAGTTGCTCTCCGAATCGGATATCAACAACATTTAATTTATAAAGCAAAAAATCAGCTACATCCAAAACGGTGTGGCTGATTTTTATATTAACGAGTATTAAATTATGCCGAGATCGCAAAGCTTACAAAAAACGGCATCAGTATTCGTATCTGCTTGCAAATTCAATAACAACTTTCGCGCACGCGTCGGCAGCGATTGCAGCAAACGTCGGATAATCCATCTCCGAACGGTCGTCCGCCGTGTCGGAAACAGCTCTGATTATTCCTGCCGGAATTCCGGAGAGATATGCTGTATGTCCTACAGCTCCGCTTTCCATATCGCACATAACCGCGCCGAATGTATCCTTTATCCAGTTTTTCTTCGCTCTGTCGGCGATAAACTGATCTCCAGACGCTATGCATCCGGAAAAGGCTGGCAGATCGAGCGATCTGATCGTGTCAAGCAGACGCTCTGTCAATTGCTTGTCCGTAGGAATATGCACTATATTTATACCGGATATCATACCGATAGGATCACCTATCGCAGATGTATCCATATCGTGCTCCACAACATCCGTAGCGCACGTCATAGAGCAGATCGACAGCTCTGACGACAACGCGCCGCCGACCCCCGTATTTATTATCGCCGCGGGAGCGTATTGCATTATAAGGCTCTGCGCGGTGACCGCTGCGGCAACCTTTCCGATTCCGCAAACAGCAACTGCAACCTCGCATTTTCCAAGCCTTCCGCGAGTAACCTCTACAGCTCCCGCTTTTTCTCGGCGAGCGTCGGAAATGCTGTTTTCAATCATTCTCATTTCTTTTTCCATAGCAGCAATTATACAAAGCATATCTTTCTCCTCATTTCGTCGGATATTCAAAGTTAACGTCGATGTTTTCGCTCAGAGCGCGTAAATATTCCCTGCACTCTCTTTTTGCCGTTTCGATATCGAGATCGAGATAATTTCCACATTCCTTCCGACTCGCGCCGAAGACCTCGCCGGTGTGATCGACGATTTTTTTCAAAACATCAATGATCAGGCTGTACACCTCCGAGCTGTCGGTGTCGCGCATCAAGAGATAGAATCCCGTTCGGCATCCCATCGGCCCGAAATATATAACATTATCCGCATATTTGCTGTTGCGCACGTATGTTGCGAACATATGCTCAACGGTATGCGCGGTCGTGGTATCCATATAATCACCGCAGTTCGGTCTCCGCGTTCTGAGATCATAGGTAATGATGTCTCCGTCTATACGCGAAATGTATACACCTGGAACTATATAGTCATGATCTACGTTAAAGCTTGTAATTCTGTTCATGTGATTCGTCCTTTTCATTTATGTTTGATCTGTCATTTTAATACAACATTTGATTTTCCGAGAAGCTCGGCAAGCTCGCCGAGCGTAAATTCGTTTAGCGCAAGACCGCTACCGCTTCTTTTGTAATAGCGCTTCTCCGCTTCGGAAAAATACACGACTTCAGTCTCTCCGCCGAAAATATCGACGATAGCTTCCGCTCTGCTGTGTAACCGTGAGCCAATCGAATCTACTTTGAGATAAAGCTTTTTCGGCACCTGAGCCGGTTTTTCCTTCGACGTATTCGCCCTCGGAACGCTTATCACGTCGGCGGTATTCTCTGTATTTTTAATACTACGTGGCACGTATTTTCCGTTTGGAATAAGCGGCACAGCTTGCTTTAAGATCAGCTCTGCATCTTCGTCGTCACGGAGCGAGATCGTGCATTTGAGCATTACTGCGCCGTCAAGCTGTAACATATACGAATACTCGCTCAGCACCTTCGAAAAGACTAATACTGATATTTCACCGGTACGCGTAGTAAACGAAAGCGTCGCCATGCGCTCTCCGCGCTTAGTTGAACGATCGCTTCGCGAAACTATCGCTCCAGCAACGATCACAGTATCTCCTTCCGAATATCGCTTGTCACCGCCGGAAATTATCTGTGCGTTATCGCTATCGCCGTCAGCGAATGAAGCTCTGATATCCGCCACGCTGTCAAGCGCCAGTTCCTTGAGATTATCGCTGTAATCGTCGAGCACGTGTCCAGAAATGTAAACGCCGGTCACCTCGCGCTCTAAAAGAAGCTTTTCTCGCGGCGAAAATTCCGGAATATCGGGAAAAATAAGCTCCGGTTTTTTTATATTTGCCTCCGGAGCGGCGGAAAACAGATCAAGCTGACCGTCTACAGCTTTCTTCGCCTTATTTTGAGCCTCGCCGACAAGCAATTCATACGAAGCAAGCATTCGGCTTCGGAATACTCCGAGCGAATCAAGCGCACCCGATTTTATGAGCGCTTCGATCTGACGTTTGTTA
>CAYXNQ010000164.1:0-2750 GCA_964466545.1 uncultured Lachnospiraceae bacterium
TTGACCAACGGGCCGTATTTGCTTGTAAGGGGTATATAAACCGTCGTCCTCGGGACGCGCGGAGTCTCGCCGATCACATGATGCGATCTGGTGGCGGGAATAGGATTTGAACCTACGACCTGTCGGGTATGAACCGAATGCTCTAGCCAGCTGAGCTATCCCGCCGCAAAGCTCTCCTCACAAGCGCTTATCCATTATATCATATCATTAAATATTTGTCAAGAGTTTTTTTCAATTTCCGATAATTATTTTTCATCGGCATAGCTTGCAAGATATTCTTCGAGCGTTATACCGGCCTCATGGATCTGATATGCGTGATATCTTCCCACAAATCTATAGTGCCACGGCTCAAAGGTATAGCCAGTGATATCATAGCTTCCTTCCGGAAATCTCAATATGAATCCGAATTTCCAAGCATTCTCCGACAGCCACGTATACGCCTCAGTATACGCAAAAGCCGTGCTCGCCGACGGAAGATTGTGCATATCTATGCAAAGCCCGCTTTGATGCTCGCTCGTACCCGCTTTGGCGGAATATCCTGAAACGATAGCCTCCGCTTCATCGTGCGTCAGCGCGGGATTCGCCTGCATTTCCAGCGAAATATAATAATTGTACAGATATTCCTGATAATCATACGAACGATATCCGCTCATAACGGAAACGTCGGTATAGCCTGCGGCACGCATTTCAATAAACAACGCCTCAAGAGCCTTTGCCGCACATTCCTGCATCTGCTGTACCGCTCTGCCGTCTTTGCGGGTGTCTACGATATCGGTAAGCTTCGGCGGGATGTAATTCGACGATAAGAGAGTCGTTTTGTTGACAAGCAAAAGATATGCGTCCCTATCCTCAGGATTCATATACTTCTCGTATTCCGAAAGATCCGTTAAAAAGCTTACCGCCGGAACTGCGGCGATATCGTTTCTTTCGACGGGATCAAGCGGCTCTTGCTCGGACAAAAGGAAATAATAATCCGCATATTTCAGCTCGTCGCCGGTTCCCTGTGCAAGCTGGGTTCTCGCTACGGTCACCGAATCCTCGGCTACCGTCACCGTGAGCCCGGATATATAGCTCTCCAAAAAATCCGCCGGTATCCATATCACTTTTCCCACAAGCTTCGCCGGAGCAGACATACGAACAGACGTGCCGTTGACCTCGGCAATAGCGTCGTCAGGTCGGAATACGACATATTGCTCGTTTCCGGAGCCGCTGCTGTCTGATGTATCCGCAGTCGGAATAACGAATCGCATAGCGTCGGCTCCGCCTACCACGTCCATGCCGAGATATTCCGCCAATGTATTAAAAGGAACGAAAATAATTCCGTCGGTATATGCGACGCTTGCGGAAACGCGCTCGGAGCTTTCGCCGATCTTTATCGTAACCTTGCCCGAATATTCGGCGTCCGGAGTGCTGTAAAAATCCACGAGAAAGATCGCCGCCATTATCGCCATAACGACAGCTGCCAACGTCACAGTAATTATCACGCGATTGCGGAATCCGCGTCTTCTGCGCTCTGCGTCACGCTTGGCCTTACGCGCAAGAAGCTCTCGCTCAAACTTACGCGCTTCTGTTTTCCGATCAGTATTACCGCGGGAGACGCCGCTTCGACGATTCATATTACCATTATTCATAATGATCTATCGCCGAAGGGTATCGGCGTCCTTTCCACAAAAAATTACGGATGAGATTCAGCTACAAAGAAATACGGCGACGTTGGAGAATTTACAAGGCGAAACTGTCCGACGCTGACGCTAAAACGCGAAAGCGTGGAAAAATACTCGCAAAGCTCCTGTCCCTCAAGAGATCCCTCGGCGTGTCCCGGATACACCGCGACAAGCAGTATTCCGTCGGGAAGAAGCATATCTATCGCATTTTTCACGGCGGGAAGCGTCGTTTCGCGCATAGTTGTCAACGACTTATTGCCGGAGCCCGGCATATATCCGAGATTAAACATTCCAGCCTTGATCTTCTCCTTAACGTAATTCGGAGCAAGATCGTGCGACGCTCTGATCAAGGTATAGTTGTCCGCACATCCGGCTTCCTTGAGATTGCGCTCAGTACTCGCAAGCGCCAACTCCTGAATATCGAAGGCGTACACTTTGCCGCTTGGTCCCACGGTCTTTGAAAGAAATACCGTATCATGACCGTTGCCCATCGTAAAATCGACGGCAACATCTCCCTCTCGCAGATGAGAGAGGATAAAATGCTTTTGAAGCGAAAGAAGATCGACCATACCGATATCCTTTACACAGAAGCGGCAATATCGAACGCACGCAAATTGATGTCAAGCGCCTTTGCGGGAACGCATTTCTCAACGGCTGTCCTAAGCGCATTTTTATCAAAGCCGAGTACGCCGGCTGCAAGCCCAATCAGCGCGACGTTAGACGCTCTTTCATTGCCCGCTTCTCTCGCGATGGCGAGCGCGTCGCGGGCGATGATATTAACGCCGAGCGCTCTGATATCCTCGATAATATTATCAGGATAGCTGCGCGCTCCGGTGATAACGGGCATAGGATTGATCTGCTGAAGCGAACAAACAACAGTACCGTCAAGCTTCAGATAAGGAAGCCAGCGCGCCGCCTCAAGCTCCTCAAAAGAAAGAATAACGTCAGCCTCACCGTGACAGATCACCGGCGCGGCAACCTCACCGTCATCGGAATATCTCACATAAGTAACGACAGATCCGCCTCGCTGTGACATTCCGTGTACCTCGGATACCTTAACGTCAAGGCCGGAAGCGAGCGCAGCAG
>CAYXNQ010000165.1:0-2664 GCA_964466545.1 uncultured Lachnospiraceae bacterium
GTATCCGTCAAAACAAGCAGTCCGCCGAAATAGTCGAGCATACATGCCTTTTCCGGAAGAATCAGCGGCAAATATTTATCATATGAATCGAGCTGAGCGCCTGATGCAAGGACTGCGCTCTCCGACGCTGTAGCCGCCAGCGTATTCATCATGCCGGCTTCGCTTCTTGAAAGCTTTTTGATATGTTTTTCAAGCGTCTCGCGAAGCTCTGCGCGCTGTTTTTCTGATGCGTATATCTCGCGCGCCGGCGGAATTACGACTTCAAAAAGATTTTCTCCGAAAAAGCGTTGCGTCATAACGTCAAAATATCCCATTCGGTCTATCTCGCAGTCGAACAGCTCTATACGCACCGCGTCTCCGATAGGCGGAAATACGTCGATTATTCCGCCGCGCAAAGCAAACTGTCCTACGCCCTCTACAGTATCCGCGCGAATGTAACCGCAATCGATCAAGCGTCCGAGAAAGGAATCAAGGTCAAGAGTTTCCATGCTTTTCACGGTTATGCAGGAAGACAAAAATTCGTCCCGTCCGACCGTAAGCTGAAGCACTGCCTCGGCAGCGGCCGTTATTACCGTAGGGGTTCCGCAGGCAAGCGCGTTAAGCACGGCAAGCCTCTCGTGTTCAAAATCACGGGAGGCCTTTATGTTATTGAAATTATAATCGCGCGACGGGAAATACATCGCGGGTAAGCCGAAATCCGAAAGAAGATCGGCAGTCTTTGAAGCCTCCTTTTCGTCCGAGAACATCAGAAGCACGCTATCTTCTTCGCGCTTTATGTAATCGTCACACAGGGCTGCGAAAAACGCGGGACGCACGCCGTCAGATATACCTGACACCGAAAGCGGCTTCACCCTCGAAAGATTTACCTCCTCGATCGCTTTCATCAGTCCCGAATAATCGCGATTGGCTCTGACGACCGATTTCAATAATTCGATATTCAAAGTAAGATCAATCCTTTACTGATAATGTTGCCCTAAAGCCGTTATATTTCCCCATAGCCGAGTCAAGCTCTCCGCCGAGGATCATTTCAGCAGCCTCGCACGACGCCGCCAAACATTCAAGCAATAGCGACAGATCGTTTTTCGGCATCCGTCCGAGTACCCAATCCGCAAGATCGTAATCCGGAGAGGGCTTTGCGCCTACGCCGAGCCTTATTCGCGGGAAGGAATCGCTTTCAAGATGATATATTATGCTCGCAAGACCGTTATGTCCGCCCGCCGAGCCGCCTCCGCGTATACGCATCCGACCGACCGCAAGATTGATATCGTCTACGATAACGATGATCTTTTCGGGCGGGATCTTATAAAACTCCGCGCACGCCGATATCGCCTCACCGGAATTATTCATAAATGTCTGCGGCTTCATAATGATTCCGCGACGCCCCGCAAGCGTAGCCTCGCCTATCATTGCCTTGAACTTCAACCGCTTGCAATCACAGTTGTATTTTTGACAAAAATAATCCATCGCCATAAATCCGGCGTTATGTCGCGTCTCGGCGTATTTATCTCCCGGATTACCGAGTCCGGCGATTATAAATTCCGGCGCGGTGCTGCCGCCTGTAATGCGCTCCTTTTCGAGCTTTTTGAAAATATCGAAAATGTCTCCCATAATACTCTCTCGTTCTTTAATATTATACTGAAAATAAAAGCACAGGCGACGACGCGCATAATGTGCCTATTCTAATTTCAAACAAATAGATAGCCGAAGCCGCATGCGCGACGATAGGGCGCCGAAAATGCGCTGAGGCAGGCGTCAGCAAAAGTTACCATGTTAATTATATCACATCTTAAACGTCAAATCAATGCAAATGAACATCTTTTCCCAAATACACCTAATACCGAAATCCGAATATTCCCGAAAGCAATTCAAGTATCTTAAATCTGATCTTGTACTTCGGCGAGCTGTCTTTTCGTATCAGCAAAATCTCATCCTCGCTCAGCGGACCGCAATCGTCCTCCACAAAGCAATCACGCTCCGATGTATCGACGGCGCTCGCGGTCCTCAGGCAAAACGGCGGATACAGCACGCACCACCAATTTTTGCCTTCGCCTCCGTCGATGATTATTCGCAGAGAATTATATGCTCCGGCAGGCAAGGAAACGCCTTCGTATTCGCGCGTCGGATAATCTTCGACGGAAAGCGAGACAGAAATATTCACCTCGTCATAATAATCGAGCGCCCGCTTTTCCGCAACTGCCTTGATCTCGCCAAGTTTTTCTTCGATAGCCGAATATGCGCTTTCAAAGCTCATATCTTCACCGATATCCGCAAATTCATTTTCGGCAAACTCAAGTACGGCGTCTCGCACCGCCAGCTTGATACTTTGGTCTTCTTCGGAATCCGAACGCGCCAAAACGTGAAGACGTATCACATCGCTGTATATCTCCGCTTCGCCGCGTACAGGCAGTAAAGAAAAAAACGCAAAACATATGAGTGCCGTGGCAGAAATATAGGCGATAAACGCCGTCGCTCTTTCAGAGTGCAAATTTCTCCAAAAATTTTTCATGTATGTTCTCCTAAAGCAATTATGAATCGGTATCAAAATTATCGCCGCGCAGCAGAGTATTTATTCGGCATAATGCCAAATATTACATTTTTTCGCTTTAACGCACGTTTGCTATTGATATTCGACGGAATATGTGATAAAATATTAACAAAAGCTGT
>CAYXNQ010000166.1:0-2644 GCA_964466545.1 uncultured Lachnospiraceae bacterium
TGCGCGTTTGCGATAACATTTGCGCTTTCGAGCAGACTGCCTATCTGATTCGGCTTGATCAGTATCGCGTTTGCATATTTGTTTTTGATCCCGTCGCTCAGCCTGTTTTGATTAGTTACAAAAAGGTCGTCGCCAACGAGAGCGATATCGCTCATTTTCTCGGTCAGCTTTTTCCAGCCGCAGATATCATCCTCTCCCAGCCCGTCCTCTATAGAAATTATCGGATATTCGTCGGCAAGCGCGCGGTAATACCCGATAAGCTCATCTGCGGACATATTCTTGTTGCGCTTCGGAAGACGGTAATTTTCTCCGGAGTACCATTCGGTTGCCGCCGCGTCGATAGCAAGCTTGACGGTATCAGTGCTGTAGCCGGCGCAAGATATTGCCTCGCAAATCAGAGACAGCGCTTCTTCGTCCGATTTAAGATCCGGCGCGAATCCGCCCTCGTCGCCCACAGCAGTGCTTCTTCCGGAAGAGTGCAAAAGCTTTCCGAGCGTGTGATATATCTCGCTTCCGATGCGAAGGGCTTCGGAGAAGGTCTCGGCGCCGATCGGCATTATCATAAATTCCTGAATATCGACGTTGTTTGAGGCGTGCGCGCCGCCGTTCAAAATATTCATCATCGGAACAGGCATACGTCGTGCTGCTTCGCCTCCGAGATATTTGTAGAGCGGAAGTTTTAATGCGGCGGCGGAAGCTTTTGCCGCTGCCAGTGATACCGCGAGGATCGCATTTGCTCCGATGCGACTTTTATTTTCCGTTTGATCGAGCGACAGCATAAGTCTGTCGGGCGTATATGCGTTCGGAGCTTGACCTATAAGGAGTGACGCGAGCTTGCCGTTCACGTTCGCCACTGCTTCAAGGACGCCTTTTCCGTTGTAGCGCGAGCGATCGTTGTCACGTTTTTCAAGTGCTTCATGACTTCCGGTCGAAGCACCAGACGGTACTGCCGCGACGCCGCGCGAACCGTCTGAAAGCTCCACTGCGGCCTCGATGGTCGGATTTCCGCGGCTGTCGAGTATTTCGCGCGCGCGGACGTTTGTTATTTCCGGTGATTTCATTATTATACACCTCCGTTTTCAGCTATTATTTGTCATGTAAGATGCGAATATTCAGATCACGATTTTATTTTGACGAGCCGCGAAAAGCGTGGGCGTTTGCTTGTAAAATGGAAACGCACATTTTTTTAGAAAAAACTGCAATGAGCTTAATAGAAATAGGGAATGTCGGTCGTAATCATTCACTTGCTCCCCGGTATCCTGAGAACACGGCGAGCGATATCGTTTGTCAAAAAGTAAATGCTTTTGCTCTCCGGTACTTAGGGTAAATTCTTGACAAACGGAGCGGTTTATGATAAAATATAAAATAATGTATAATTCAGCCGGATTATATGATCGGCTTACCGTGGGGGAGCGGACGTCTTATGCTCATACCGTTTAATACTTCTGAGCCGATTGCTTGCGACAACGAACGGATCGGGCGATATTTTGAAAGGATCGGACTTGAGTATTCTCCGAATCTTGTTCCAAGCGGAGAGCTTCTCCGAAAGCTTCAGTATGCGCACGTAACGACGGTTCCGTATGAAAATCTCGATATTTTTCACGGAGTACCTGTCTCGTTGAAGCTTGACGATATTTACGATAAAGTAGTCGTTCGGCGGCGCGGCGGATATTGCTTTGAACTTAACGCCCTTTTCGGCTGGCTGTTACGTCAGCTTGGGTATTCCGTTACCGATTATACAGCCCGATTTTTGCGCGGCGAGAGTTCGATCCCGATGCGCAGACATAGGGTGCTTCGTGTTATCGACGCTTGCGGTGACGCTTGGCTTGCCGATGTAGGCGTGGGACAGCAGGTGCCCAAGATGTCGCTCGCTCTTGTACCTGAGCTTGTTCAGGAGCAATTCGGCGAGACGTATAAGTTTCGCGTTGTGCAGGATTACGGCTGGGTGCTTTACGATTTGCGCGACGGGGAATGGCGTGAGGTGTTTGCATTCACCGAGGAGGTGCAGCTCGATATTGATTTTGAGATGCCGTCTTTTTGGTGCGAAGCCAACCCGGATTCGCCGTTTAGAAAAAAAGAAATGCTTTCGCTTAAAACCGATACAGGACGGATAACGGTCGACGGCAATGAATTTAAGATATTCGATTCGGGAAATGTGACAGTGAAGACTCTTTCCGATGAAGAAAAACCGGAGTATTTCAAAAAGTATTTCGGCATCACAGAGATCTTTTGATGATTTACACTAAGAATGGCTTTTGCCAAAATAAAGGATGGGACTTATGAAAAAAATACTGATAGTATTCATGACGGTGATAATGCTCGCATCGTCGCTTGCCGCTTGCGGAAATTCTAATGAAAAGCTCATTGCCGAGCAAGATGAGATAATAGCACAGCTCGGATATTCTTACTATAACCAATTGCTGATAGTTTCAAGGGAACTCAATAACGGAGAGCGCATATATAATTGCCTTGGCTTTGACAATAACGGAAATGTAAATAAACTCGTTATTTGCCATTTCTTTACCGATAAAGATCTGTATCAGGTTAAGTATGACGATGTTAAGCGCAGAGAGACATCGGACGAATGTAAGATCGTGCGTACATATGAGGATACTCTTGCGTTCGTTTACAATGATCCGCTGTC
>CAYXNQ010000167.1:0-2569 GCA_964466545.1 uncultured Lachnospiraceae bacterium
CACGTTTGCTATTGATATTCGACGGAATATGTGATAAAATATTAACAAAAGCTGTAAAAATCACTTTCCCGAAAGGAGGACTTGCCATGAATATGATAGCGCGACTGGATCGGCATAATTATAATCCTCACTGGAAGCATACCGTCAGATACGCCTCACGCGCAATCATCCGCAAAGGAAATATGCTTGCAATGGTAAAAAGCTCCTCTCGCGGGTATTATAAATTCCCCGGCGGCGGAATAAACAAAGGCGAAAGCATCATTCACGCTCTGATACGCGAGACCCTTGAGGAGACCGGACTCACCATAATTCCGGAATCTATCAAAGAACTCGGATATATTCACGAGCTTCGCAAAAGTATGTACGGCAGTGAGATATTTGAGCAGTATTCGTTTTATCACCGCGCGGAAGTCACGGACAGCTTGAGCGAAACGGCGCTCGATGGATATGAGATCGAAGAAGCCTTCGCGCTTGAATTTATACCGCCGGATATCGCGCTCGCCGCTAATACCGCACTATGCGCAAGCTACGGCTCCGATTTCCTTAACCGCGAAAATTATATTCTCAGAGCCATAATATCAGGGACTTTGTAACGATAAAAATATAAAAGCTCTTGACAAAGCTGTTAGGCAAGAGTATAATATACCCACCATTTTCGACAAAAGACTAACATGCGAGGCTGCAAATGAATAACGAAGATTCGACAAACGTCGCTGATGAATGTAAAGCAATAGACTATTCCAAAAGATTGCCCGATACAGAGCTTGAGGTCATGCTCGCAATCTGGGCAAGTAAACCGCCGGTAACCACCGCGCACCTTATGAAAGTTACGGGATGCAGTCATGGCTGGAAGGCACCCACTCTGATCTCATTTCTGATGCGTCTTGAGGACCGCGGATATATTTATTCCGAAAAAAAAGGCAAAGAAAGATATTATTATCCAATCGCGGAAAGATCGCTTTATATCAAAGCCGCAACGACTGAATTTGTAAACAAATATCACGGCGGAGAATTTATATCGCTTATACGAACTTACTACGACGACAAAAAGCTCTCGGACGCCGATATCGACGCACTTCTCGGATGGCTGAAGACCAAATATTAAGCGATATCGCCCGCTTTGATCGAATATGCGACGACATCGATCCGTTTATACATTCGGACTCGCTACACAGCGGGATAGGAACGTATATGGAAGGGCCTATACACGTCGCGCTGAAGCGTTTTCTCGATCCGGACGAAAATCACTACGAAATTCCGCTCGGAAAATACATCGCCGATATAAAAAACGGCGATCATGTATACGAGATCCAGACATCTCAGTTTCGCAGGCTGAAAAGCAAGCTTACCGCGTTTTTGGATTCAGCCGCAGTCACGGTCGTTTATCCGATGCCGATCAAGCGGTCTCTCGTTTGGATAGATACAGAAAGCGGCGAATGTTCGGAAAAACATTCCGCAAGGCGACTCCCGAAGCCTTCGCACTTGCTCGCAGAGCTTGCGCCGATAGCCGAGTTTGTTCACCGAGACAATTTCAACTTACTCCTCGCCGAGATCGAATGCGTCGATTACAGATTGCTTGACGGCTGGAGCAAGGACAGAAAGCGCGGCTCAAGACGCGTTTCCCGTGCGCCCGTAGCAATGCAGCGCATACGCATCTTTTCTTCCCCGAACGATTACCGCGAGCTGATATCGGATATTCCGAAGCAGTTCACCGCCGCCGAGCTTGCCGCAGCTACAAAAGCGCGAAGCCGCGAGGCGTATGCCATGATCAAGACCATGCTTGCTCTCAAGCTCGCAGAGGAAAACGGCAGCGCAGGGCGGGCAAAAAAGTACATCCTCACAGATTAACGATCGCAACAAGCGAAAGCCGAGCTTTTCGACTTTCGCGTTTATTTTTCCACGATTCAGAAAGGTACATACAGCACAGTTATGAGTACAGGCGTAATTTTCGATATACAGCGATTTTGCCTTCACGACGGAGACGGGATAAGAACCGCGATATTCCTAAAAGGATGTCCGCTGAATTGCCTATGGTGTCACAATCCCGAAAGCAAAAAAACTGCCGCGGAGCTTCTTTTTTATTCTTCAAAATGCACGCTGTGCGGCAAATGCGTAAGCGCCTGCCCGCAAAACGCTCGCACTCTCGAGCCTACGTCACTCTCGTTGCGAGTAGATCGCACACTTTGTGCGCTGTGCGGCAAATGCGTAAGCGTCTGTCCGAGCGAAGCAAACAGATTGTGCGGAGAGCGGATAAGCGCGGAAGAAGCGTTTCGGACGGTACTTCGAGATCAAAAATTTTACGACGGCTCTGGCGGCGGAATGACGGTCTCCGGTGGCGAACCGTCGCTTCAGCCCGATTTCACGTTAGAGCTTCTGAGACTGGCTAAAGCCGCCAGAATCTCAAGCGCGATCGAAACGTGCGGATACGGCGATCCATCGTTTTACAGAGAAGCGGCAAAGCTCGGAGCAACCTTTTTGTATGATATCAAAGCGGCAGACGGCGAGCTTCACCAACGTCTTACGGGAGTGTCAAACAAAAAGATACTTGAAAATTTAGATCTGCTCGCGT
>CAYXNQ010000168.1:0-2561 GCA_964466545.1 uncultured Lachnospiraceae bacterium
CTTCCGACTCCGATGCCGTTATACTCGCGCAAAAACCATTCGGCGTTATAATTTGCCTGAACGACAACCATCTCTCCCTTGAATGCGATCGTCAGATTGATATTGCCGAGATGCCAGTCGATAACGTCACAGCGCAACGCGAGAGTTTTTTCATCAGCCCAAACCGCACAGCCCACGCAGTCAAATTCGCGTCCCGCCGCCTCGTGAAATCGCTTGCCGTTGTAATGCGTTTCAGGAAAGCTTCCGGAAAGATAATAGCCTCTGCCGAAAGCGAGCCGCTTTTTACCGCGCGGAGTCGTATAATCGAGAAGCACCCTGTCAGCTTCAAATGTCAAACGCATCTCGCTCCAATCAAGCTTTGAGCTCTGCATCACAATATTTCTTCCGCCGATCTTCGCCTCAAGCGGCGACGAAAGCTCACCCGCGCGAACCGGCAGCGTAAGAGAAGCGATCTTCTCACAAAGACGCGCGACCGCGGCAGTATTTTCCGGAAGCGGCGTAGCCTCGCAGCGATCCACGATATTTTTCCACATTGCGCTGAATATTGCCTCGCGCGCAGTCGGCGAATGTTGATTGTCCGCGTTTATCACGATCGTCAGATCTTTTTCGCGAACGACCGTCGCGCTTTGATCTCCCATGCCGAGCATCGAAAACGAGCCGCCGCGCGTTTGCCAAAGGAAAAATCCGTATCCGAGGCTCTCGCAAAGATCTCCACCGAAGCCGAATTTATTTGAAGCAATCTGCTTGGACGTTGCCGCTTCGACATAATCTCGAGGAAGAAGCTGCTCACCGTCCCACTCGCCGTAATTTTTGAAAACGAGCGCCATTCTCGCAAGATCGCGCGTCGTGCACATGATCCCCGAACCGCCGCTTGAATTGCCTTCGGGATTTTTTATGCACCAAGCGTCGCTCGAAAATCCGATCTTATCAAGCAGGCGCGGGCGCATATATTCAAGCATCTCCTCGCCTGACACCCGCTCTACAAGAGCCGCGAGCACATCCGTCGCCGAGGTATCGTAATTAAAAAGAGTTCCGGGAACGTGATCGGACGGAGTGGTAAAAAACGTCTTTGCCCAGTTCACGTCCTCCGCCCTGTCAAAATCGTATGTCGTGCAAAAATGAGACGACGACATCATCAAAAGATCGCGCACCGTAGACGAAGTAATATTTTCGTCCGGCTCGTCCGGCAAATAATCCTTAAAATAATCGGCAACACGATCGTCGAGCAACAGCTTTCCCTCTCCGATCAATAGCGCGATGCCCGCGGAAACAAAGCTTTTGCTGACAGAATACAGCCTATGCTTGAAATCGCGGTGAAACGGCTTGTAATATGCTTCCGCGGCGATCTTATCTCCGCGCAAAACGATAAAGCTATGCAATCTGACCTTTTTTTCCTCAAGCTCGGATATGAAGCCGAGTATGCCGTCCGACGGTATTCCCGCCTCCTCCGGCGTAACGCAAATAAAATCCTTTGACATATCGGTAATTCCTTTATTTGTTATAGATCAAGTATTCATACGCATTATAGCATATCGCGCGAGCTTTTTCAATAGCCTTTCCAAAGACCTAATATATTCCGAGCGCGGATTTGCTGATGCTTCTTGGGCGGGACATGATGCCTAAACCTTCCATTGCGTAACGCAAAGCCGCCATCGCGTCGTCGTTTCCCGGCGCGGGAATATCGGTAAGAAGATCGCTTCCGGCGTCGCGAAGCCAGCGCCATTCCTCAAGCTCTCCAATCGTCCCCCTGCATCTCGGTGAAACGAATATCTCTCTTTGCTTGAGCATATCTATCGCCCCGCGAACTGAGCCTGCCCCCTTCGTCGCCCCCACAGCTCTGTATCCCGCTCTCCGCCACGCCTTGATTCTGTCCGGCTCCGCCGAATCGCAGATCATTACCGCGTCCTTCGGCAAAGCTCTTTTTTTCGCAAGCGCGATTATCTCCTCCGTGTCAAGCCCATGCACATATATCTCGTCGATCACATACAGCGCGCCGTCCTTCTCCCCGACAAGCAATATGCAGTTTGCATGATTGAAGCCGAAATCCTGGGAAAGACATATCCTGTCGTAATCTTCGATATTGTCCGATATTTCCTTTACGCTCCAATTTTTAAGGATCAGATCATCTCCCGCTCCGCCCCATTCGCCGAGCGCATACACCGCGTATCCGTCAGGGTCAAGCTCGCGCCTGCGCTCCATTCTCGCATAATATTCCGGATCTATAAATCTGTTGTCGCGATACGTGGACGTCATGCGAAACACCGCGTCGCTTTCCGGCACGTCGAAAAATCTGCGCTTTATCCAGTGCCGCGCCGATACCGGATTAAACGTCAGCGTTATCTGATAATAAAGCTCGGTATTGATATCGTCAAGCCGTCCGCGCAATCTGTCGTCGAGCGTGTCAAGATCCGCCTCCGTAAGCTGAGTCGCCTCCTCACACCATATCCAAGTCAGCTTACCGTGATCGAACGATACGCTCTTCAGTTTCTCCCGCTGTACCGGATCGTTCATTCCGCGTATGATTATGCTTGAGCCCGTGCGGGATTCAAAGCTCATCTGCG
>CAYXNQ010000169.1:0-2433 GCA_964466545.1 uncultured Lachnospiraceae bacterium
GCGGCTATGCTGCTCGGTCTTGATTTTCCCGGAGACGAATACGACTTCGATTACGTAAAAGGAATCCTCAAAAAGCTCACACGCGAGCTTGGATGCCGCTCTGCAGTTATCACGGGCGTAATAAAATCCGGCAAGCTTCAGGGAGCGGTCGCCTACGACAGCTCAACCGATGAATACACAAGCTATTTTGCCGAAAATCTTCCCGTAAAATATCCAGGAACTGGAGATGTGTTCTCAAGCACGTTTTTCGGGGCGCTGACGCTCGGTCGCACGCTTGCCGATTCGATAAAGCTTGCCGTAGATTACACTCACGAATCGCTCCGCGCGTCTCTCGACGATAATGACAGAAAATACGGCGTAAGATTTGAAGCCGCGCTCCCGAAGCTTATAGGCATAGTAAATAAAAAAGGCTGAGCTACGCTCAGCTTTCTATACGCAAAAGCTCCCGAACCAAACTTGTTCGGGAGCTTTCAGTTTAATTGATCTTACGCTTCGGAAGAGTCGGAAGGCGCCGCTTCACCAGAAGAAGCCTCACTCTCGGAAGACGATTCGCTTGCGGATCCACTCGCAGACTCGGAATCGCTTACAGATTCACTCGTAGAGCTAGAGCTATCGTCATTGATATTTACCTTACCGTCGGAGCTGCCGCCGTTAAGAGAAACATACGTAATAAGCACAAAAGCTACAAATACGACAGCGAGAACCGTAGTCAGTCTCTGGATTCTCTTATCTACAGCCTGTCCCTTTGTTTTTCCGAAAAACGTCTCTGCGCCGCCGGCGATAGTACCTGAAAGATTATGCTCCTTGCCGTGTTGCATAAGTACGAGAATAACAAGCGCAAGCGCCAAAATAATAAGAATAATTGAACAGATTATTGCGAACATTGGTTGTTTGCCTCCGTGTAACATTTCTTTGCAAGATTCACTTGTATATTATATCACAGCTTTTCCTAAAAATCAATAGATATTTTCTTTTTGCGCGGCAATATTTTTATATTTTTATTTAAGTTGACAGAAATTACAAAACATAGTATAATATCCGAGGCAGCTCCGCGCCTATAAAAAAAGATCACCGCCGCATTGCCGAAGCTACGACGAATGATCTTCAAATATATTGCGAGGGGTACTGCCGTAATAATTTCTGAAAAGGATACTCAAATGTATAATTTAGTCGCGCAAGCCGTCGGCGTTATCGGCATGATCATAGCTTTTATAGTTTTTCAGGGCAACTCAAGACGGCATATTCTCCTCGTTCAGATCGCGTCGTGCGCCGTTTTTGTCGTTCATTTCGCCATGCTCGGCAATATGACGGCAGCATTTCTCAATCTGCTCAACATTCCCCGCAACATCGTATTTCACCTGAGCGACAAATACCGCTGGAAAAGCGCAGAGCTGTGGGTCATCGTATTCATGATTCTTTTCACCGCCGTCGGTCTTTTCACATGGTCGAAATGGTACAGCTTCTTCCCGATAATAGCCATGCTTGCGTCAAGCGCGGCGTTTTTCTCATCAAATCCGACGTTCATTCGCATTTGTCAGATGATATGCTCTCCGAGCTGGCTTGTCAATAATATTCTGTGCGGCTCATGGTCGGGAACGCTTACGGAAATATTTAACATCATCTCTCTTTCCATCGCCTTTATCCGCTACGACATTCTCAAGCGACCGGAATCCGGAGACGTCAAGCAGGATAGCGAAGCGTCCCGATAAATCCCTCTACGTCCGCCGAGCATACGTCTCCGCCTATCACGCGATTTTTATATACGATGATATTAGCATAAACAGTCCCACTGTAATCCGGATAATTCTTGACGGTATACGTATATCTTACGACCTCTTTGCCGCGGTATTTCGCAAGATCGAGACCTTGCTGCTTTTGCAGCTCGTTGTACTGATTCAATATCTTGTCAAAATCAGACGGCACGCTGAGTTTTACTGTCTCGTGCGGCTCGCTTTCTACCTCCCAACCGAACTGCTTCAAAAACTCGATCCTATCGTCGTTGGTCTTGACCTTATCAAAGCTGATCTTCTCATTTGCCGCCGCTATAGCCGCCGTGGTATTGATGCCGTAGCTTGGTAAAAAGATGATAAGACCGGTCAACAATAATATTGTCGCTCCGATACACGCGAAAAACTTCACCGTGTTAGCCCTACAAGTGTACACAAACATAAATAGCCCTCCAAGCCTCTCTGCGATTTTTACAGATTATTTCCGATATATATTATTCGCAAATATCGAAAATATGAGGCATTGGCGGGCTATATTCATTTTAATGCTTTATACTCGGGAAAGTATAGCCTTGACTGTTTCGTAAAGGCGCGCAAACGACGACACCGACAGCTTCTCATCCGGCGTGTGTATGTCCCACAGCTCCGGACCTATTGATATGATATCCATATCGGGTATCCTGCTCTTGAGTATTCCGCACTCAAG
>CAYXNQ010000170.1:0-2339 GCA_964466545.1 uncultured Lachnospiraceae bacterium
CATAAGAAGTGCGCCGTTTGAATGAGCTATATCGGCGATCCTCTTGAAATCAATGATCCTCGGATATGCGGACGCGCCGGCAACGACCAGCTTCGGTTTGTTTTCCTTTGCAAGACGTTCAAGCTCGTCGTAATCTATAAATCCGTCGTCGTTTACACCGTAGGGAACAAAATTATAGTACATTCCGGAGAGATTTACGGGGCTACCGTGGGTAAGGTGTCCGCCGTGAGCGAGGTTCATTCCGAGAACGGTATCTCCGGGTTTTAGTACCGCAAGATATACCGCGGTATTCGCCTGTGCGCCGCTGTGCGGCTGAACGTTCGCGTGCTCTGCGCCGAACAGCTTTTTCGCGCGCTCTATCGCGATATTTTCCACAACGTCTACACATTCGCAACCGCCGTAGTATCTTTTTCCGGGGTAGCCCTCGGCGTACTTATTTGTGAGCGGTGTACCCATTGCAAGCATTACAGCTTCGGATACGACGTTTTCACTCGCGATAAGCTCAAGACCTCTGCGCTCGCGCTTAAGCTCGGCGGATATAGCCTCGCCGACATCGGGATCGTAATTTTTGATGAAGTCGATAACTGATGTGATCATGACAAATACCTTTCGTTAGATCAAAAATTTTATTTTCACGGAATGTGAGAGAATAAACTACATCACATTATATACTAAAATACGGGCTTTTTCAAGGCGTTTAAGCATATTTCAATATAAATTCACAGTTTTGTCGATGCGCTTTGCGCGTCAATCTTCATTTCCGTTGCTTTCAGTGTGGTGGGCTACGTTTTCGGGGGAATTTCTTTTGATCTTTTTCGTCGTTGTTTTGTCAAATTCCTTTGCACGAAGGACGGTCTTTTTGATAGCTCTGAAATACGGGAGCTTTTCGTTTACGTTGTGCACGATTTGTGCGAATATTTCCTCAAGCGCGGTCTTGTAGCCATCATCATCGTGAGAAGAGGGCTTGCCGGCGGCTTTAAGCTCTGCATTTACCGCGTCGTAATCCGGGAAAATATATGCGGTCACGATGGCGTCGCCGTCTTTTCCTGTTTCACCGGCGACCATACATTCGGAGACGAAAGGACTTGCCGAGAGATAAAATTCAAGTTCTTCGGGGAAGATCTTTTTGCCGTTTTTCGTAACGATCACCGTTTTTGCGCGACCGACGATCTGATATGCGCCGTTTGGCTTTTGCTTTACGAGATCGCCCGTGTAGAACCAGCCGTCACGCATCACGGCGGCGGTCGCGTCTGGATTGTTATAATAACCGAGCATTACATTTGAGCCGCGAACAGCCAGCTCTCCCACGCCGTCCTCGTTTGGCGAGTCGATCTTACATTCAACTCCCGCCGCGGGATAACCGATGTCATCGGGACAGCGGTAGAAATCGTTATGCATAATGCATATCGGCGAGGTCTCGGTCAAGCCGTAGCCGTTATACACGGCGAAGCCCATTGCTTCAAAGTCGCGCGCGGCGTTTTCGGGGATCGGCGCGGCTCCGCTGAGTATCATTCTCAGGCGTCCGCCGAACACCTCATGCACGCTTGCGAATATTTTCGGAGCGAGGGCGGGGGCAAGGGCGGCAGTGCGTTTTTGCATCGCGAGGATCGCTTTTCCGCCTTTCATCGAGGCGTATTTCTGCATGATATTTTTATGGAATTTTTCGAGTATGAGAGGAACTGTTACGAATACGCTCGGCTGAAATTCCTTGAAATCCGCGAGCAATGTGCGTATCGAACGGTTATACGCTATGCTTCCGCCGATATACATCATGGAAAGGAATCCGGCGAGAGCCTCGTAGGTGTGGTGAAGCGGCAAAACCGACAGAGTACGGTCGGTCGGGTAGATACTGCAATAGCGCAGGACGTGAATGAGATCGGAGACGACGTTGTACTGCGACAGAGCGACTCCCTTTGCCAAGCCTGTTGTGCCGGAGGTGTAGATTATTATGCCGACGTCTTTGTCGTTTATCTTGTGTTCGCGAAGCGAATTTTTTCCGGAGGCGATGAGCGATCTGCCGAGCGCGAGATATTCGCTAAGCTCGGTCAGCGGGACGAGCGTCGGCCTGTATGTCAGTTTTTCTATCTTATCGGCGGAATCCTTGCAGTAAACGATCGCGTCTGCTTGACAGTCGGAGAGTACCACGTCGATCTCCTCGCTTTTCAGCTCGCGGTCTACGGGGACGATTATGCCGCAGCACGAGGTTACGGTAAGGTAAGTGAGAGCCCATTCGTAGCAGTTTTTGCCGATGACGGCGATCTTCTTGCCCTCGAGACCGAGCGAATTCAGATATTCGCCGAACGCGGCTATATCCGATATCACCTCGGAATACTTTATTT
>CAYXNQ010000171.1:0-2308 GCA_964466545.1 uncultured Lachnospiraceae bacterium
TATATCATATCACGCTTCCTTTGTCAATACCTTTTTCCACTTTTTTCGGGAAAATTGCAATTATATTTATAAAACACATCCCAAACACCAATAAATCGGCAAGTTCCCACATAATATCAGCCGAAATCACCGCTCCGATAACGCTCGCCGCTCCGCCAATCGCCACATATATACCGCGCGCAAGGCGTGAATCTTTTTCTTCAATTAAATATTCAAGTGCGCCGGCACCGTAAAATTCTTGACATACCACGCTTGCCAGCGCAAATGCAACCGCCGACACACCTATCACCTCGCCAGCTACCCGCCCCGCACCATTTTCGTATGCGCTTACCGCCAGTGCGATCCCGTCTTTCGCATTAACATCGCCCTTCAGTAAGATGACAAGCGCGGTCATTGTACACATCAGAATCGTATCTACGAATACCTCAACTATTCCGAGGCACCCCTGCGCGTCCGCGTCCTTAGCTCCGGAGCTCGCGTGCGCCGCCGGCGATGTTCCCATGCCTGCTTCATTCGAAAATATACCGCGCGTTACTCCGTAGCGTATCGCACTGCTAACCGAATATCCCGCAGCGCCGCCAAACACAGCTCGCAAACCGAATGCGCCAGACGCTATCTCCGAGATCACGCTTGGCAAAATTCCCGCATTTTTTGCTATAATATATATTGAAAGGATCGTATACGCCGCGCTGAATATCGGAACTACCGCAGCCGAAAAATCCGCCGCACGTCGCGTTCGCCCCGTCGCAACAGCCGCGCCTATGAGTGCAAAAGCAATTCCGACCGCATAGCGCGGCACCTTATCTCCGAGCACATCTGCCGAAGCGCTCACCTGAACTATATTGCCGGTAAGCAGAGAATTGCATATCATCAAAACCGCAAATGTCTTAGACGCCGCCTTTGCGCCCCGACGCCCCAAAAGCTTTGCGAACCTCTCGTAAATATAATAATGCGCTCCGCCGCGGTATTCGCCGCCGATAAATCTACGATGCTCTACGCCCAGCTTGACTTCCGTAAATTTTATCCCCATAGACGCAAACGCCGCCATCCACATCCAAAATACCGCTCCCGCGCCGCCCGCGGTTATCGCAGTGGCAACTCCCGCAATATTGCCGACACCCAAAGTACCCGCAAGAGCAAGAAGCGTCGATTTGATCGGACCTACTCCGCCCTCGCCGTGCGCCGAAAACGCCCGCCGCAGTGTTTTCACAGGATGAAAGATATAGAAAAATTTCACTCTGCATCCCAGTATTATCCCCACGCTCAAAAGCAGTAGCGGCAACAGCCCGCCGCCGAGAATCCCATTAAATTTGCCGAGCGTCTCAGCCATACCCGTCTCCCGATTACAAATCTATATAGTAAAATCTATTCGCGTAGCGCGGTTTTTAGCACTCCTCGAAAGCACATCACAAAACGTTACGAAAATAAATGTTAATAATGTGTTAATTATAAAAAAAACTCTTGATTTTCGCATTGAAGCGGTATAGAATATTCATCGTAAGTTGGCACTCGGTTTGCGCGAGTGCTAACGGAATAAACATTGTATACAAATTCAATGCTCATAATTATGGGAGGAAATAATCATGACAATCAAGCCCTTGGCAGACAGAGTAGTAGTAAAAGCTGTCGCAGCCGAAGAAACAACCAAAACCGGCATCATTCTGCCCGGCACAGCACAGGAAAAGCCGCAGATCGCCGAAGTAATCGCAGTAGGCCCCGGCGGCAACGTAGACGGCAAGGAAGTCGTTATGACAGTTAAGGTCGGCGACCGCGTTATCACCAGCAAATACGCAGGCACAGAGGTAAAATGCGACGGCAACGAATACAATATCGTGCGCCAGAGCGATATCCTCGCGATCGTAGAATAAGCCGCATTTATATTGAATTAATTTTTTGAAAGGAATCATACATTATGGCAAAGGATCTTTTGTACGGAGCTGACGCAAGAAACGCGCTCCTTAACGGCGTAGATAAGCTCGCCAATACAGTAAAAATCACACTCGGCCCGAAGGGACGCAACGTAATTCTCGATAAGAAGTACGGCTCTCCGCTGATCACAAACGACGGCGTTACAATCGCAAAGGAGATTGAGCTTGAAGACGCTGCCGAAAATATGGGCGCGCAGCTCGTTCGCGAGGTAGCGACAAAGACAAACGACGCAGCAGGCGACGGCACAACAACAGCTACCATTCTTGCTCAGGCATTCATTCACGAAGGAATGAAAAACGTCACAGCAGGCGCTAACCCCATGGTCATCCGCAAGGGTATAAAGAAGGCAGTTGACGCGGCAGTCGAAGCGCTCCAGGCT
>CAYXNQ010000172.1:0-2297 GCA_964466545.1 uncultured Lachnospiraceae bacterium
CCGACAGCAAGGAAAAACGCCGACGCCGCGAGCGCGATCTCGTAGATACTGCCAAGCTTATAGATAAGATATGTCATTCCGAAGCCGAGACAGGCAAAGAACAACATACATACCGCCGCGGCAAGAAAGCTTCTGACGCGCGCCGAATAAAGCTCAGTCTTGTTTATTATCTCATTTTCGTCGATCAGCTCTCCGATAATGCTCTTCTCTCCCGAAAACGCCGCGAGGCTTGCCTCTGCCTTACTTACGCTTTCCGAGCGCGCCCGATATTCCGCCTCAAGCATAGAATACTTTTTCTCCGCTTCAAGCCCCGCGGTAGGCGACGATTCAAGCGCGGAAATTTTACTTCTAAGCTCACTCGTGCGGCGTTCCGCGGCAGAGGAAGCTTCAAGGGCGCGTTTCACGTAAATAGCGTCGTACGCCGCGCAAAGCTCGGTAAGCTTCGTACATTTTGCGTCAAGCTCCGTCTTGCGTCTTTCGCTCTCCCCGTATGACAGCTCTGCCTCTATAGTAGCGGACGCCTTTTCGCGAGCCGCATCAAGTGAGGCTTCAGCTTCGGCAAGCTCGCGTCGCAACTCCGCTATCCTGCCACCGCCTCCGTTTTTATGTAACAGCTGGCGGCGCGCTTCGTCAAGCTTTGCGAACGCTTTTTCACTGTTTACCTTTTCATCTCCGGTTCTGATCATGTTTTCAAGTGCGCTCATAACGTCGCCGCAGTCAAATGCCGCGCCTCTGCTCTGGCTGATGAACACGGTGCTTACGAACACTTCCTCGGGCACGCCTAAAAATATATCCGCTGGCGACACGCCCTTATATACCTGAGCGTTGCTTTCAAGCTCGATCACGGCGATCCGTTCTCTCACGGTTTCCTTGGCTCCGTCAAGGCCGGAAACGGTAAGGCTCCGCTCAATGCGATATTCGCCTTTTTTGTTTTCGAGGATCAAATATCCCGACGCCGCTCCTGTGTCCCAATTTACGTATTTTTTGCGTTCGGAAACAGAGCTTCCGCTCGCTCTGGAGGACAAGCCGTAAAAAATAAATTTTATGAACATCGAAAGCGAAGTCTTTCCGCTTTCATTTGCTCCGGTGACGACATTCAGTCCGGCGGAAAGATCGAAGTCGCGATCTCTCAACACGCCGAAGAAATCAATATGTATTTTTTTAATAATCACAATTATCTCCGAAATCTATACTTTCCGATCTGCGAATCATTCCGTAACTCCGCCGCCGTCAAGCGCAGACAGCCCGTAACGCAAAGCGCGTTTCGCGATATCTCGCTCGTGCTGATCGTCGGATTCGAGACGCGGCTTGAGAAGTCTGTAAAACTCGCCCTTTATCCCCGCGTCGCGTTCAAGATAATCAAGCCCCTGCTCAGCCGCAGTCTCATCCTTCATCGTCAGCGAAAACAGATTCTTGCCGATCCTGTCGTATATATCCTGCGTAAGCATGATATAAGGCGAAAGCCGCCCCGTCAGCTTCAGTGTAAGTATCGTATCGTCGGAATATTTCCTTTCCGAGATCAGTTCGGACGCCATTGCTTCCACGTCCGCCGCCGACGTAGCGTCGGTGCAATCAAGAGAAGCGTTTTCATAACGCCTGCGGCAAAAGCGAACAAACTTTAACTTCGGAGCGCTTCCTTTTTCAACAGTAGCGACGATCGCACCCTTGATTCCCGTTTCATCGGGAGCACGTCCCTCAGGACATCCCGAATATGCGACGGCGCTGTTGCCGCTGAATATCGGTTGAGGCGGATTATGTATGTGGCCGAGTGCGTAATAATCACAGCCGAATGAGAAAAGCGCCGCCTCCGAGATGGGCGCATAGCTTGAACCGGAACCGCCAAGCTCAAGATGCGCGCAAAGCAAATTGATCTTTTCGGAATCTTTAACATGACCGTATATCGGCGCCGCCGACATCGACGGAGAAGAAAACGCATAGCCGTAGACATCTACGCCAAGCTCGTCAAACGAGATCATATCGAGCTTATCGCTTGTAAATATGTGAACATTATCCGGAAAATCGTTGCGCAGCCAGACGCTCTTTTCGTTACAGCAATCGTGATTGCCCGGGCTGATAACGACCGGACACGTAAGCGAAGCAAGCTCGCGCGTGATATGCGCAAGCGTCTCGCGAGTTACGTATTCGCTGTCAAACAGATCGCCCGGAATCAGTACGATATCGACTTTTTCCGTCCTTGCGTATGTCATCATGGAAGCAAATACCGCTCGCAATTCGCTCTGACGTATCTCCGCTCGCCGCAGATCAGTAGAGGCAAACGGACTGTCGAGATGAACGTC
>CAYXNQ010000173.1:0-2177 GCA_964466545.1 uncultured Lachnospiraceae bacterium
GCGGTATTTAACGTAGATAATTATAAAGAGTATCTCTCCCTGCAGTGCGACAGCGCGCTCAGAAATGTCGTCAGAATATATCCTTATGACGTGGCTCCCGGAATTGATACGACAGGCGACGGAATCGCCGATGATGGCAGTCTGCGCGGCTCCAGCGAGGTCGTTGCGGCGCGTATTCGCGACGAGATACAGACTAAGGTAGCCGACGCCGGTCTTGAGATAATCGAGGCTCGTATTACGTATTTGGCGTATGCTCCGGAGATTGCGGCTGTAATGCTTCAGCGCCAGCAGGCGTCGGCGATAATCGACGCAAGAAGAATGATAGTCGACGGCGCCGTCGGTATGGTAGAGCTTGCGCTTGAGCGATTGAACGAAAACAAAACGGTGGTGCTTGACGACGAGCGCAAAGCGGCTATGGTATCGAATCTGCTTGTCGTTTTGTGCGGCAACCGCGACGCTCAGCCCGTTGTTAATTCCGGCACTTTGTATTGATCTTTGAGGTGAAATGTTGTTTATGTATAAAATAGATTCCGTGTTTGACAAGCTTGCGGCGGGACGCTTGTGATCATGGCGGGAGAAAATCAGAAGAAACAGGTTCCGCTAAGGTTATCGCCGAAGCTGTATGACGCACTTGCGTCGTGGGCGGAAGATGATTTCAGATCGCTGAACGGGCAGATCGAATATCTGCTTACGGAGTGCGTGCGGCAGAGAAAGAAAAACGGGAGATACGTGTCGGATGAAATTGATGTTCCGCCGGAGCTTGATCTATAAATTATGAAGAATAAAAATAAAAAAATCTTTATCGCCGTTTGCGCCGCCGCGATAGTTCTTGCGATCCTCGCGGGTGCGGCGATCTATGCGATCAAGACCGATCTGTTTTGGCGAATAACAGACCGGTGGTCCAAAAACGAGCTTGAAGTCAGGGAGACCGAGTGGGAATATGAACTGATCTCGTTTGACGATCTCAAAAATGATCTTCGCGTGACCGTAGATCAAAGCCTTATGCTGATCAACGCGGAACATATGCTTGACGACGAATTTTCACCGGAGCTTGCGGAATATAAAAGCTCGGGTGTTATGATGAATAAAGCCATACTCGCTCCTTATGCGGAGCTTTCCGCGGCTGTCAGCGAAAAATTCTCGCAAAAGCTGTACGTTTCCAGCAGCGTGCGGAGCAGGGACGAGCAGGAGGTCTTGTATCTTGAGGATCCGACTACCGCGCAAAAGCCGGGCGCAAGCGAGCACGAGAGCGGGCTTTGCCTCGACGTATACGTGGCGTATTATGCCGGCGCGGGATTTCTTGATTCGGATGTGGGCAAGTATGTCAATTCGCACTGCTATGAATACGGATTCATAATCAGATATCCGTCTTACGGCGTCAATGAGACGGGAATAAAATTTGAACCGTGGCACATTCGTTATGTCGGCAAGATACACGCGGATATCATCTATAACAACAAGCTCACGCTTGAAAGCTACATTGCTTCGCTTGAGGCGGGGAAATTCTATTCCTGCAAGGAATATATTATCACGCGGCAGGAGCTTCAGGGCGGGATGCTCGCTATTCCCGTCGGCTGTAGCGATTACGTGATCTCACCGGATAACACCGGGTACTATATTATAACGGCGAAACGGTCTGCGTAAATGAAAGGAATATTGACTATGAAGATATTATCGGTTTTTGATGCTGAATTTAAGAAATACGGCAGAGTGATAGAAGGCTATGAGATGGACTCTCTGCTTAAAGCGCTTGAAAATGAAACTCCGCTTCCGTCTGATTCGGTCGATTATACGGCAAGCTGTGATGTTCTCGAAAAGCTTCCGATCGCGGCGGAGCTTGCTCGCGGAGCGTATGGCGGTATGCCGGTGCAGCTCGGATATTGCAACGGATATAATACCCGTCTCGATTGCCTCGAATATCATCGCGACAGCGAAATAACCGTCGGCTCGCGCGATTTTATTATGCTACTCGCGAAGCGCGAGGATTGCAATAGCGAGCTGATGCTCGATACATCTGCGGTTTGTGCGTTTCTTTGTCCGCGCGGCGTTCTCGTTGAGCTTTACGCGACGACCTTGCATTACACGCCCTGTTGCAGTAAAAGAAATGTTGGCTTCAAAAATCTGATACTGCTTCCGAAGGGCACGAATGACGAACTGCAAAAGCCTGTTCGTCGCGA
>CAYXNQ010000174.1:0-2172 GCA_964466545.1 uncultured Lachnospiraceae bacterium
ACGCCGAACGGTCTTATTGTATTGAACGAGAATCTTGAGGTTCAGCAGATCAACGCGGCTGCGCGGCAGATAATGAATATCCGTTCGGAATCGGATGTTCTCGGAGAACCGGTTGTTCGTATTTTAGATCCCACGGTCTTTATGAATGTTAAAAATACGGGAATAAGTGTGCGCAATCAAAGGGCGTACCTTGCCGAGTATAAAAAATTTGTTGAACAGACTATAGTCTATGACCCAGATTCCAGATTGCTTGTCGGCATCATGCGTGATATTACCGACATGGAAGCGGAGCATGAGAAAAAAACAAGAATAAATCAGCAGACGCTTGAGGTTGCGGACAGCGTTGTCGAAAAACAGATGAGGATAGTTCAGGAGATCGCGTCATTGCTCGGCGAAACTGCCGCGGAGACGAAGATAGCTTTGACTAAGCTGAAGGAGTCTATCGGCGATGAATGATCTGTGTGCCGAAATTGGCTATAAAAGTATTAATCACGCGGGCGAGGAGCTGTGCGGCGATCATGTAGATATCGTTGAGGAAAGCGAAGACTCCACGGTCATAGTCCTCGCAGACGGTCTCGGCTCCGGAGTCAAGGCCAGCATACTTTCAACGCTTACGTCAAAGATCATATCTACGATGATGGCTGCCGGACTTCCGATCGAAGAATGTGTCTCGACAATTGCCGGCGCGCTTCCGGTTTGCTCCGTGCGCGGTGTTGCGTATTCGACCTTCACCATTATGCACATACTTAATAACGAGGTCGCGGAGCTGATCCAGTATGACAATCCGCATATTATAATTATCCGAAATTTTGAGCAATTTGATTACCCCAAGACCGAGATGAACGTCGGCGGTAAGAAAATATTCAAATCGACGATCAGGTTGCAAGAGGATGACGTATTTATCGCTATGAGCGACGGGTGTCCTCATGCGGGCATGGGTGGCAAATATAATTTCGGCTGGAAAAGGGAAGATATTGCCGAATATATGCAGGTGCTTGTCGCCGGTGGATATACCGCAAAAAATCTTTCTACCATGCTTGTAGATGAGTGCGATAACCTTTATGGGCATGCGCCGGGAGATGATACTACCGCTTGTGTAGTTCGCATAAGGAAAAGAGAACCGATGAATATTCTTTTCGGACCGCCATCAAATCGCGATGACGCAAATAGAATGATGTCACTTTTCTTCTCGAAGGAAGGCAAGCACATCGTCTGCGGCGGAACAACTTCTTCAATTGCCGCGAAGTATTTGGGGAAACCGGTAAAAGCAAGCTTAAATTTTGAGCGTAGCGACGTTCCGCCGACAGCTACGATTGAAGGCGTTGATCTCGTCACCGAGGGCGTAATAACCATGAATAAGGTTATTCAGTACGCGAAAGATTATCTCGGTGAGAATTTGCTATATGAGGAATGGAGCTTCAAAAAAGACGGAGCTTCCCAGATCAGTCGTCTTTTGTTTGAAGAAGCTACGGATATTAATTTTTATGTTGGCAGAGCTGTCAACCCGGCGCATCAAAATCCGGATCTGCCTATAAATTTCAATATTAAAATGAATTTAGTTGAAGAGCTTTCAACTTGCCTGAAAAAAATGGGAAAAAAGATCAAGGTCAGCTATTTCTGATGTTGAATTACGCTTGTCATTGATAACACGAAAGGTACGGTAAAAGTAATGCGAAAATTCGATACAAAAGTGCAACACTTAAAATATAAGGTGTTGCGGCAGGTAGCACGCTTGGCGTGGGAGGATAAGCTGACCGAGAATATTCTTGATATTCCGAAGCAGCTCATACCGGGAAATGAGCCTACAATGCGCTGTTGCGTATATAAGGAAAGGGCTATTCTCGGCGAGCGGGTAAAGATCGCTATGGGCGGCGATAAGGATAATCACAATATTATCGAGATCATCGGTATTGCTTGCGATGAGTGCCCAGTAGGAGGATACGAGGTTACGAATGCTTGCCGCGGCTGTCTTGCGCACCGTTGCGAAGATGTTTGTAAATTCGGCGCAATAACGTTCGATCATAATCACGGAGCGCATATTGATAAATCAAAATGCAGAGAATGCGGCGCGTGCGCAAAAGTATGCCCGTATGCAGCTATTGTAATACATAAGCGTCCGTGCCAAAACGCCTGCAAGGTAAAAGCTATTTCGATGAATAACGACCGAGTAGC
>CAYXNQ010000175.1:0-2162 GCA_964466545.1 uncultured Lachnospiraceae bacterium
CAAATTATAACGCCGAATGGTTTTTGCGCGAGTATAACGGCATCGGAGTCGGAAGCCTTACGCCAAAATCGGATCGCGTGTGAGCTTTGCGGGGCGTTAATAAATGATAAAGGTATTGAATATTCTGTCAGATTCCAATGTTGGCGGAGCGGGCAGGCTTTTAGTCAACTATTTGCATAATTTCGACAGAGAAAGGTTTGATATAAAGATCGTGCTTCCGCGGGATTCCGCCTTGAAGCCCTTCATTATCGCCGAAGGCTACGAGGTTATCGAGATCGATGGCGGACGCGACAAGAGCATGGATATCGGCGCGGTCCGTGAGATAATGAAGATAATTCGAGACCTTAAGCCGGATATTGTTCATACACATTCGGCTTTTTCCGGCAAGCTGGCGGCGTATCTGTGCCGCGTTCCGTCGAGGATATACACAAGACATTCGGCTTTTACTCCGCCGAGATCGCTGACGACGTTTCCCGGCAAGCAGATAAACGGATTTATCAACAACACGCTTGCGACCGAGATCGTAGCGGTTGCTGAGGCTGCCAAGGACAATCTCACCGACACGGGAGTAGATCCCGAAAAGATCACTGTGATAATAAACGGCGTCGAGGAAATGCGCAGGCTCTCCGGTGACGAAGCCGCAAAATTCAAAGCGTCGCTCGGCATACCCGCCGACGCTTTCGTGTGCGGCATATCGGCTCGGCTTGAGGATTACAAGGGACATTCGTATTTGCTTGAGAGCGCGCGGCAGGTCGTATCGCACGACAAAAACGTATATTTTCTTATAATCGGCAGCGGCTCGTGCGAGGAGGCGCTCAAGGCGCAGGCTGAGGAAACCGGAATTTCGGAAAATGTAATATTCACGGGCTTTGTTTCGGATGTTGCGCCGTACTACAATATTATGAATCTGAATCTGAACTGCTCGTGGGGAACGGAGACGTCGTGCCTTGCGCTTTCCGAGGGAATGAGTCTTTCCGTTCCGGCGATCGCTACGACGTACGGCGGAAATCCGTATATGATCACCGAAGGGATAAACGGATATCTCGTGCCGGAGAAGGATCCGGCGGCGATGGCCGAGAAAATATTGCTTTTGATCGGAGATAGCGAGGCGCTTGGACGGTTGTCCGTCGGCGCGCGCAAAATGTACGAGAAGAAATTCACGGCATCGGCTATGACGAGGCAGCTTGAGGATCTGTACGAACGCACGTATGCAGCTCACCGCAAGCATTGATGCGATCTTCGGATAAAACGGCGGTTCGTCGAAAATAAAAAATATCCACTTCATGTGAAGTGGATATTTTTGTTATGCTGTTATGCGGCGATATTAATACATACCGCCCATGCCGCCCATACCGCCTGCGGGAGCTGCGGGTGCGGCTTCTTCCTTCTGATTTGCAACGATCGCTTCTGTTGTGAGGACTGTTGCCGCGATGGAGGAAGCGTTCTGGAGTGCGCTGCGAGTAACCTTTGTCGGATCGACTATGCCGCACTCAACCATGTCGCAGTATACTTCGTTATATGCGTCGAAGCCGTAGCCGACCTTGCCGGAGGATACGATCTTATCGACAACGACGGAGCCTTCAAAGCCTGCGTTTTCTGCAATCTGACGAACGGGAGCCTCAAGAGCGCGGAGAACGATCTTAACGCCTGTCTTTTCATCGCCTTCTACTGTTTCGAGAAGTTTTTCAACTGCGGGAATTGCGTTGATATATGCTGTTCCGCCGCCGGCTACGATGCCTTCTTCAACTGCGGCGCGAGTAGCGTTGAGCGCGTCCTCGATGCGAAGCTTCTTTTCCTTCATTTCGGTCTCGGTAGCTGCGCCGACCTTGATTACGGCTACGCCGCCCGCGAGCTTCGCGAGTCTCTCCTGGAGCTTCTCACGATCGAAATCGGATGTTGTTGTTTCGATAGCCGCTCTGATCTGACCGATACGGGACTGGATATCCTCGGCATTGCCTGCGCCGACGACGATGATTGTGTTGTCCTTATTGACCTTGACCTGTCTTGCGTGACCGAGCTGTGCAATCGTTGTATCCTTAAGCTCAAGACCGAGCTCGCTACAGATGACCTCGCCGCCTGTGAGGATGGCGATATCACGGAGCATCTCTTTACGTCTGTCGCCGAAGCCGGGAGCCTTTACAGCTACGCAAACGAATGTGCCG
>CAYXNQ010000176.1:0-2113 GCA_964466545.1 uncultured Lachnospiraceae bacterium
TTGCTTCAAGGAACAAAGATACGCGCTTCAGGAGCGCACCAACGTTTCCTTGAGCGGTAGCGGTAGCGGGCGCGGCGGCAACAGTGTGCTCTGAGTGAGGAGAAGGTTTATTGACGTTTTGCTCGATCTTCTGCATCACATAGAATAAAGTATCCGGCTTATCGAGGTCAAACGCTTCAAACGCGCGCAATTTTTCGGGTAATTGAGCAACGGAAATGTTTCGATAAACGGGAATGATATCTTTCTTTTCTCCGTTTGCAATACGATTCAGATACCGACTCCATTCGTTTTTGACCCATTCCGATTGAAAATATTCTTCTTTGGAGCCTAAAACAATCATTACTTTTGCCGAACTTAGTGCAGAAAAAATGAAGGCATCGTATTTTCCGTTTGGAATATGTTTTTCCTTGAGCGTCATCGGTGCATAGAATACGTTATATCCTTTTTTGATCAGATTAACATAAAAAATCTCCAATGCGTCAAGTGAATCTTGAGTACGCCGACCGGTGTCGTCATCGGTTTCTTTGTACGATATAAAAACATCGAAAGCATCTTCTTGGCGAGAAAACGCAAATATACCCTCTAATATTTCATCAATCGCTTTTGCTTCCTGCTCATAAATGATCTTTTGAGAAAGGTCAGCGTGTTTTATGGCTAATTCGTAATCGGGATCGGCAGAAAACGGAATGGTCTGAGCGCGGTTCACCGTCGGTATTCTTTTATGAGTCGTAGGATCTTCGACGTATTCGATGCCGTATCTGCAGAGTACGAGCGACCAATAGCTTTCGGCGTCATCGCCGTTTTCGTTAAGTATCTGCTCGTATAATCCCATCGCTTTGTCAAATTCATTGTTTCGGCGGTAGTGATCGGCGCGATTATAGAGATGTTCAAGCTTGTCATCGCTTAACCGCGGAAGCGTTTGCGGGCTCCCGCAATATTCGCACACGGCGGTGGTTGAGCCTTCGGTTATCTCCAGCGTTCCGCCGCACATTTTGCACTTAAATACTGCCATTGCGTATGCTCCTGTCTGCTTGAAAATTCGAGGCTTACAATTTCTTTATCTCTTGAGATATCTCGTACACTTTGTAAAACTGATATACGGCGACCGGCCAGAAAAGAAACAGCCAAACGATGCCCCAGAACAATTTTTTGCTTTTTTGATCCTCCAGCTCCGAGATCTTTGCGTATTTGTAGCTATCTCCTACCATGCTTATATCGGGGCCGTATGATTCGGGCTGTTGATTTAATGAAAACGTGCTTCCGCACAACGCGCAGTGGCCGTTG
This sequence comes from uncultured Lachnospiraceae bacterium, assembly GCA_964466545.1. Classification (GTDB taxonomy): domain Bacteria; phylum Bacillota; class Clostridia; order Oscillospirales; family CAG-272; genus CAYXNQ01. The sequence continues at coordinate 1,285 of CAYXNQ010000176.1, forward strand.
CCGTTTCGTAAAGTGTTATTGTTCGCATTTTTGCAAATAGGGCAAACTGCGTTGATCTTTGTTTCGGCGGAGAAAGTGCTATTTGTATTGGCGTCTTGTTTGGTTACGTCAATTTCGCTTCCGCAAGCCGCACAGTAATATTTGCCGTCTCTCCATACGTTTTCGCCGTTGTGGCCGCATATTTGGCATATCTTGTTCATGGAAATCTCCTTTTGGGCGTAATTATTTATAGGCTTCGAGCTTTCGGTTGATCTCGCTGAGCGAGTGCCTGAGGTTGTCAATCTGAGCTTCGGCTTGTTGAAGTTGCTCGTTTAAGGCATTTATCTCTTGAGAAGTTGGCTGTACTTTGCTTTTTTTGCATTTGCGCAACGCGATAATCGCAATTACTATGATGAAAATGCCGTAAGTGAAGAAGTTTATTATCACAAGTGCGGCCGATTTATTGTCCGCTTTTAAGAGTTTTACGCTGAAAATCATGAATAATATCGTGGCGATAAGGAACATAAGTGTGAAAGTTCCTGTGCCTGCCGACGAGACACTGCCTGAACTTGCTATGCTGCTTGTTGTACCGCCGGCGATGAGCATAATGGAGATCACGCAAGCGGCAAATGAAAGCAATACCAGAATAGCAAATTTTTTCACTCTTTTTAGATTATCAGCCAGCGGGGAGGGGGCTTGTTTTTGGGCAATCAGATTTTCAAGCTGTTCTTTTTCTCTTATTTTAGAGGCGATAAGACTCGCCGCATTGTTTCTTGCGTTTCGTAATGCATTAATTTCCTGCCGACGCTGTTCTTCCGCCTGCTTCCGCTCACGTTCTATACGAGCTTGC
>CAYXNQ010000177.1:0-2113 GCA_964466545.1 uncultured Lachnospiraceae bacterium
CATCTGCCGCGATCCTTCGCGGACTCGCGTCTGACGGCGGTCTCTATATGCCGCGTGAAATACCTCATATATCGCTCGATGAGATCGACGCTCTCCGTGCGCTTCCGTATGAGGAGCGTGCGCATGATATCCTTTCGCGCTTTCTTACGGATTATGACAGCGAACTGCTGTTGAATGATTGCAGAGAGGCGTACAGCGTCGAGAGATTTTCGCGTTCGGGACGCGCGGATTCTGTAGTGGCCGGCGCAACGCAGCTCGCTCCGATCGGCGACGGAATATATTCGCTTGAGCTTTGGCACGGTCATACCTGCGCTTTTAAGGATATGGCGCTCCAGATCATGCCGCGGCTTCTTTCGCGCGCGCTTGCAATGTCGGATGAAAATAAAACGGCGCATATACTTGTCGCCACCTCCGGCGATACGGGCAAGGCGGCTCTTGAGGGCTATCGCGATGTAGATCGGGTAAAGATCACGGTGTTCTATCCCTCGGACGGCGTAAGCGATATGCAGAAGCTTCAGATGACGACGCAAGAAGGCGATAACGTAAATGTATTCGCGGTGCGCGGCAATTTTGACGACGCTCAAAATGGAGTAAAAGCTATCTTCTCCGACGCGGATATGGCTGAAAAGGCGGCTGAAAAGGGATATTTCTTCTCAAGCGCCAATTCGATAAATTGGGGCAGACTCGCTCCGCAGATCGTATATTACGTCTCCGCTTATTGCGACTTGCTCAATTCCGGCGCGATCAAGCTCGGTGAGAAGGTAAACGTTGCGGTGCCTACCGGAAATTTCGGTAACATTTTTGCCGCTTACATTGCACGAACTATGGGCACACCTATCGGTCACCTGATCTGCGCGTCAAATTCCAACGATGTTCTTACGGAATTTATAAATACCGGCAGATACAATCGCGTGAGGGAGTTTCATAAGACCGTGTCGCCGTCGATGGATATACTCATATCAAGTAATTTGGAAAGATTTTTGTTTACGCTCGGCGGAAGCGAGCTGACTCGCGACTGCATGAAACGGCTCGCGGACTGCGGCGAATATACTGTTCCGAGCGGGCTTCTCGAAAAGCTTCGCGCGGTGATGAGCGGATATAGCCTGAACGAGACCGAAACTCTCTCCGTGATACGCGATACGTTCAGAGATCGCGGTTATTCGATAGATACTCATACCGCAGTAGGTCTCGGCGCGATCATGAAGTACCGTGCGGAAAGCGGCGATATGACGCCGATCGTGCTTGCCTCAACCGCAAGTCCGTACAAATTTGCGAAGGATGTTTGCTCCGCTCTTGATGTGGTACCGGCTTCCGATAAGCCGGCGGATATTCTTAAGGCTCTGTCGGTTGCAACCGATACGGAGATTCCGACTCCGCTTGCACGAACGCTCTCGCTGAAGCGCAGATTTACCGAGGAACTTGATCCGAGTGATATGCCGGACGCCGTTTTGTCGATCATGTGACGGCGATTCACAGTGCCGCAAGTGCGTGCAACTGATGTGTGCGCTCGCGTGAGAACCTCTTGCTTGAAATGTTATTATTTTCACATATTGGGTGCAAATTAACATCTGGCCGCTGGAAGCTTGCGGGCGCTATGGAAAATATAAACAAAATATCACGACAATTTTTCCGAACCGCCGATTTGTTTACAATTTATCAACAAATTGCGCGACGCCTTATGCTATAATCTCGTATATGTTATACGAGGCGGTATTTTTGTAGTTGTGAGCCTGCAATGCCGCTCGGAATACATAAAATTATCAAAATTTTTAAGGAGAACTACAATGAAAAAACTGTTTTCTCTCGCGCTCTGCGTGTTGATGGCAGTGGTGCTCTGCGTTCCCGCATTTGCCGGCGCATATGACGACACCATTAAAGCTATCCCTGATCTTACGGAGTTCCGTTACTACGAACCTGCTGAGATCTACGGCGCAGAAATCTCCCTTCGTGGCTTTTGCGCATCTCAGGACGGTAAATACCTCTTCGGCGGATATCGTTCCGGTAACCGCGGCGTTGTAAAGTTTGACGCTACATCCGGTGAGCCGCTCGGCGTTTACTCGATTCCCGAAGCCGGCGGAAACCCCAAGAGCGTTGCCACAGACGACAGAGGCTA
>CAYXNQ010000178.1:0-2038 GCA_964466545.1 uncultured Lachnospiraceae bacterium
CACTGTCTGATCTTTGCGCGAGCTTCGCCTGTTTTAACGATATTCAGCCAATCTCTGCTCGGGCCTTTGGATGACGGAGAGGTAAGTATCTCGACGATCTCTCCGTTTTGCGGCATTCGGTCTATCGGGGCGATCATTCCGTTGATCTTGGCGCCGACCATTTTATTGCCGACTCCGGAATGTATTGCGTATGCAAAATCGATAAGCGTGGAGCCTTGCGGCAACGCGATCACGTCGCCCTTCGGGGTAAACACGAAGGTCTCGTCGTGGAAGATATCTATCTTCAGCGCGTGCATAAATTCGTCGGAATCTATAGCGTTCGTTTCGGTATCTATGAGGCGTGCGATCCACGACAGCTTTTCGTCGATCTCTGCCTTGCTTTTCGCGCCGGATTTATATTTCCAGTGCGCAGCGATACCGTATTCTGCCACGTGGTGCATTTCGTGCGTGCGTATCTGCACTTCAAACGGTATTCCGTCGCTTCCGATAACGGTAGTATGGAGCGACTGATACATATTCGGCTTAGGAGTAGATATATAATCCTTAAATCTTCCGGGGATGCTTTTGAAAAGCTCGTGTATGACGCCGAGCGCCGTGTAACATTCAAGCTCTGTATCGACGATGATCCTCAGTGCGTAAAAATCGTATATTTCATCAAAGCTTTTGTTTTGATTAAACATCTTTTTGTAGATGCTGTAAACGGTTTTTACTCGTCCTTCAAGCGTGAAATTGATATTGTATTCGGCAAGCTTTTTCGATATATAGCCGCGGGTCTTTTCGATGAAATTTACGTTTTGACCGTATTTCCGTTCGATATGCTCGCTGACTTCCGCGTATCCGATGGGGTCGAGATGCTTCAGTGCGAGATTTTCAAGCTCTTGCTTTATTCTCTGCATACCGAGGCGGTGTGCGAGCGGAGCATAGACGTACATTGTTTCAAGCGCGGTGACTCTGCGCTTTGCCTCTGCCTTTGCGTCAAGCGTGCGCATATTGTGGAGGCGGTCGCACAGCTTGATGAATATTACCCGTATATCGCGAGACATTGCCAGAAGCATCTTACGGATATTTTCCATTTGAGCTTCTTCTTTATCCTCCACGTTTATTCCTGCGAGCTTTGTGAGGCCGTCTACGAGCATTGCCACTTCGTCGCCGAAGCGCTCCTTGATCTCGGGAAGGCTGGTCTTATCCGAGCAATCCTCGACCGTATCGTGAAGCAGGGCGGCGCATACGGAATCCGTATCAAGTCCGAGACTTATAACGATCTCGGCGACGGCTATCGGGTGATATATGTACGGCTCCCCGCTTTTTCTGAACTGCCCGTCGTGGAGCTGATTTGCATACAGGTATGCGCTTTTTATTTTTTCCGTATCGTAATTTTTACCGCTTGCGGAAAGCATTGCAAGCATTTTTTCGATCGGAGAGAAGATATCTGTTTCTTCGTTATTGCAGTGATCTGTAATCATATGTTTGCGTATTCCTCTCTGATGCGGCGAAGGAGCTGCGAATTATCAAGACTTATTTTCTGATCTGTGCGGCGGAAGCGGAAGGTATATATCTCGTCGTCGCCTTCGCTGTAGCTGACGTCGAACAGATCGAGCTCGTTTAATATATCTGTCATTATGCCGAGCTTAACGGCGGGGAGCGGACATCCTTTTTCCCGCATGAGAACTTCAAGGGCGTGCAGGCTGAATACTTCGTGTTCGACTCGCGCCTCATGGCGCATCACCTTATAAAATGCGGCAAGATCGTCGCGAGACGGCACGATATCGTCGTTTATGTACGGGCGATCGATCGATTTTCCCGCGAGATAGGCTCTCAGCGCGCGAAGCGAGGCGACCGTTTTTCGGGTGAAGGCGTTATTTCCGGCGGGACGCATATCTCTGGCTATCATTTGCGGCGAGCGCGTACCGTTAAATTCGTTTATATCAAGATTAAACAGCACATCCGCGTGATCTCCGGGATAAAGGTCGATCTCGGCGGGGCTTTTTCTGAAATACATACACGTGATCTTTCCGCTTCCGCATTTGAAGGTTATTCT
>CAYXNQ010000179.1:0-2012 GCA_964466545.1 uncultured Lachnospiraceae bacterium
CGAGCGCGATTCCGCCGTGCGTCCACTGAGGCGAACGGGTGGAACCCTGTCTTGCGCGGCCTGTACCTTTCTGACGATAAGGCTTCTTACCGCCGCCGGAGACTTCGGCACGAGTCTTAGTGGACTGTGTTCCCTGTCTCTGATTCAAAAGATACGCTCTTACTGCGGCATGGAGGACTGCACCGTTAACTTCGGCACCGAACACTGTATCGGAAAGCGTCATGCTGCCGACTTCGGAGCCTGCCATATTTAATACTTTGATTTCCGGCATTTCTGTTTCCCCCTTCCGTTATGCCTTTACGCTGTTGCGGATGAACACGATTCCGCCCTTCGCGCCGGGAACTGCGCCCTTGATCGCGATGAGGTTCTTCTCTGTGTCGATCTTAACAACTTCGAGGTTCAAAACAGTAACCTGCTCGTTACCGTACTGACCGGCCATCTTCTTATTCTTATAGATCTTAGACGGCGTGGAGTTCTGTCCGAGAGAACCGCCGTGACGGTGAACGGGGCCGCCGCCGTGTGTGATTCTCTTGATCTTGAAGTTCCATCTCTTTACAACGCCGGAATAACCGTGACCCTTTGTAATTCCGGTAATGTCGACCTTCTCGCCAGCGGCGAAGGTATCGACGGAAATTACGTCGCCAACGTTCATATTCTCCGCGTCGTCGAGTCTGAACTCTTTAAGATGACGCTTCGGGGCGATTCCCGCCTTCTTAAAATGTCCCTTTGCAGGCTTGTTTACAAGCTTTTCACGCATATCGGAGAATGCGAGCTGCACTGCGGAATAGCCGTCGTTTTCAACGGTTTTCTTCTGTGCTACGAAGCAAGGACCGGCTTCGATTACCGTAACAGGGATAGCAGCGCCGTTTTCAGCGAATATCTGCGTCATACCCAGCTTACGTCCGATAATTCCTTTTTTCATTTTTACCATACTCCTGTTTTGGGTTATTGGTTGATGCTTTGGATTTGCCGCAGCCTACGGCGCATCAACGTGACCTCCCCGCCATCAAACTTTCGTTCTGCACGGTCGGTTCTGGTTTTGGCTTTGGGGCGAAATTAACCTATCTTGAGGTCGATATCAACGCCCGCAGGCAATTCGATGTTCATAAGCGCTTCGATTGCCTTCTGAGACGGCTTGATGATATCAATCAGTCTCTTGTGGGTTCTCTGCTCGAACTGTTCGCGGCTGTCCTTATATTTATGGACTGCGCGAAGGATCGTAACGATCTCCTTCTCTGTGGGAAGCGGGATCGGACCGGAAACTTCAGCGCCGTTTCTCTTAGCTACTTCGACAACCTTTGCGGCTGCAGCATCAACCATGGTGTGTTCATAGCCCTTGAGTCTGACTCTGACCTTTTCGTTTACTGCCACTTTGTTTTCCTCCTGTTAGATTTAATATCTTGCAGCGAGAACACGCGCTCGGGCGTTTCATCCATCTTCCGAAATAACACGGATTCGCAAAAAGTTCGGAATCCGAGTTCGCCCATGGCTCGTGTATTGCTCCGCGGAAATTCCCCGTCTTGCCCAAGCGGCAGCCGAGCAAATATACGGCAACCTCCCGCATCATCGCACATCAAGCTTCTGTATTATACCACAAACGGTTATTTTTTGCAATAGTTTTTAATATATTTTTTTCAATAATTTTAACGATTTTTTCATTTTTCAGTCGCGTCCGGTTTGGTGCATTTGCATAGCGTAGCTCGCCTCAGAACGTCGAGCAATTTCGCCGCAAATATTCGCCGATATAGAACGTTCACAAATATTTGCCAATTTATTATCAGGAAATACGCAAAAAACTATATACAAATCACAAATTATATGATATAATATAATTGCAGAGGCGAACCGCACTGTAATTCTTCAAAAGGTGGTACAGATATGAACATTTCCATTATCGGCAGACAAATGACCGTCAGCGACGACCTGAAGGCGCACGTCATCAAAAAGCTCGCGAAATTCGACAAATTTTTCGATTCCGAAGCCGAAGCATACGTGACTTTCAGCAAAATTCG
>CAYXNQ010000180.1:0-1952 GCA_964466545.1 uncultured Lachnospiraceae bacterium
CGATAGCGCCGGTAATGCTTCACGTCGGTCTCGGAACGTTCCGACCGGTAAAGGAAGAAGAACTTGCTCGCCATGTTATGCATACCGAATTTATATCAGTTTCACAGGAAAGCGCGGATATCATAAATTCTCGCCGCAAAGCCGGCGGTCGCACGATAGCTGTCGGTACGACGTCTTGCCGCACACTCGAGAGCGTTGCCGATGATGACGGAAATATTCAAGCATTTCAGGGTGATACCGGAATATTCATATATCCGGGCTATCGCTTCAAAGCGATTGACGCGCTTATTACCAATTTCCATTTGCCTAAAAGCACACTTTTGATGCTTGTGTCCGCTTTTGCGGGAAGGGAAACAATGCTCGCCGCGTATAACGAAGCTGTCAGCAAGAGATACAGATTTTTCTCGTTCGGCGATGCTATGTTTATCCGATAAAAGCTCGATAACGACACGGCGTAAAATCGGTTAAATACGAATTTATTCGCGCGAAAGCGAAATTTTTCCAAATCTTATAAATTTGATAAATAATACTTGAGAAATAGGGCGATATCTGATATAATTAAAAAGTATCGGTGTGCCCTTTTGACGTGCCGAAAACTACGGCATTTTTCCGATGTTAGCGAATGTGCCGGCTTTTTTTGCGATTTTTTTGAGGTTGAGATTATGGACAATAAAATTATAGCGATTGGAGGAGCTACTGCGTCGGGAAAGACTGCTTTGGCTATAAAGCTGGCTAAGCAGCTTGACGGAGAAGTGGTTTCTTTCGATTCTATGCAGATATACAGGGGAATGGATATCGGTACTGCCAAGCCGACCCTTGCCGAGCGAGAGGGTATACCGCATCATATGTTTGATATTTGCGAGCCGAGCGAGGATTTCTCGTGTGCCGAGTATTCTCGCGTTGCGCGACCGATAATTCGCGATATCCTCAGTCGCGGCAAGACTCCCATACTTTGCGGTGGAACCGGACTTTATCTTGATTCGATAATATATGATACGGAGCTTTCTCCGGCGGCTTCGGACGAAGGCTTGCGGCGCGAGCTTGAGCGTTACGCCGAGGAAAACGGAAACGAGGCGCTTCATTCGCTTCTTCGCGAGGTAGATCCGGAGTCGGCAGACGCAATACATATGAATAATGTAAAGCGGGTGATCAGAGCTATTGAAATATACCGCCTCAGCGGTAAGCCGAAATCCAAATGGGATCGAGCTTCACGCCTTAAAGCTCCGGAGTTTTCCACGGAAATAATCGTCACAGATTCTTCCGATAGGGAAAGTCTGTATAAAAAGATAGATCGCCGCGTCGATATTATGATCGAAAGCGGACTTGAAGATGAGGTAAGAACGCTTTATACGAGCGGCAGACTTGTGCGCGGAACGTGCGCTGCCGCGGCGATCGGATATAAAGAGATGCTTGAATATATCGACGGCAGGCGAACGCTTGATTCAGCGATCGAGGAGATAAAGCTTGCTACGAGACGCTACGCCAAACGGCAGATCACGTGGTTTTCAAAATACAATACATCTGGGAGTATAACGTTATCATGAATAAAAAATATGAAATGGATATGACAGAGGGGCCTCTTTGGGGCAAAATGATGAAGTTTGCGATTCCGCTGATACTGTCGAGCATGATGCAGCTTTTGTTCAATGCCGCCGATCTTATCGTAGTGGGGCAATGGGGCGGTCACGGCTCAATGGCGGCGGTTGGAAATACAGGTTCTCTTGTCAATCTTGTGGTTAATATGTTGCTCGGTCTGTCGGTCGGAGCATCGGTCACGGTTTCGCATTTTTTTGGAGCAAAGCAGGAAAAAGACGTCAGCGAGACCGTACATACCGCTATCACTGTGGCTATCATCGGAGGAATAATATTCGGCATAGCGGGTTTTTGTCTTTCGCGCCCGCTTCTTGAGGTAATAGATACGCCGAGCGATATTATCGACAAATCGGAGCTGT
>CAYXNQ010000181.1:0-1923 GCA_964466545.1 uncultured Lachnospiraceae bacterium
CAAGGATCAGATGAAAGGGAGAAATATATATGTCAGATTTCTTGAAAAATAATAAAATTAATAATCCTGAGAGTGCAGATAATAAACGCAAAGGATCTCGCGGAAAGAGACTCGGAGCTTCGCTTGTAGCGGCGATCTGCGTATCTGCTATGCTCTTTACCGGATGCACGGCTATAAATGGGGAATATTTCGGCAGTGCGCTTGACGGCAAGGACAGCGGCGGAGCGTCGACCGGAGACAGCGTTGTATTGACGAGAGATCTGACGACTGTCGTTCGCGAAAGCGGAGATTCCGCCGAGCTTTCAATCGCGGAGGTCGCTGAGCTTGTATGCGATTCGGTCGTTGAAATAACGACGGAATTTCGCACGGTCGGATATTTCAGCCAGGTAACGAGCGGAGCCGGTTCCGGCGTAATTATTGCAGAAAACGGTTACATTATTACGAATAATCACGTTATCGCCGATACGGATAACGACGGTAGCCTTGCGGATTCCATAAAGGTACGTCTTACGAACGGCGAGATATACGAGGCGTCGGTCATTGGCGCAGATTCCGACTCCGATATAGCGGTGATAAAGATCGAGGCGAGCGGACTGAAGTTTGCGTCGTTTGGCGACAGTGATTCGCTTGTTGTCGGCGAGGGCGTCGTTGCTGTCGGAAATCCTCTCGGTACGCTTGGCGGCACGGTTACAAACGGAATCATAAGCGCGCTCGATCGCGAGATCGACGTTGACGGAAATACGATGACTTTGCTCCAAACAAATGCGGCTGTCAATCCCGGAAACTCCGGCGGCGGTCTGTTCAATATGGCGGGAAATCTTATCGGCATAGTCAACGCAAAATCATCCGGTACAGGAATCGAGGGACTTGCTTTCGCAATACCCGCGAATGACGCATACGAGATAGCTTGCGAGCTGATCGAACACGGATATGTTCGCGGCAAGGTATTCCTCGGAGTTACATTTGCCAATGTAACGAGCCAATCCGTCGCATACCGTTATTTCGGAAGCAGTTCGACCGGCGTATATGTAATTGAGACCGCTGAGGGCTACAACGACAATAATCTGAAATACGGTGATAGAATCATAGCAGTTAACGGTACGGAGATTTCGGATACCTCTGATATTACGCTTATCTTGAAGGGATGCTCCGTTGGCGACCAGATCGAATTTACGCTTTACAGAGATAAAAAGCTTACGACTGTTACGCTGACCTGTTTTGAAAAGGTTCCGGACGGCGTGTCCTTCGATAATTGATCGCAGCTCTTACCGCTTCGGTAATCAGCATAGATAAATGGATAAAACCATAAAGGACCTGCAAATAGCAGGTCCTTTATGGTTTTATTGTGCTTTAATCGGCAGATGAATATTCTTCTGAGTTCAGGCGGGCGTCGATGTAATTGAATCGCATGATGATAAAATCGCGAAGATATTCAACTTGTTTTTCGTAAGTGTTGTAGATATACGGATTTACCGAAGCCATTCCGATATGCTTGGTCATTATGTCCCAGCGCTTGAAGTTTTGCTCCTGCGAGCCGGTCAAAAGCTCTGAATAATGCGTAACGGCATTAAGCCCAACGTTAAGCAGTTCATCCTTGACTTCGTTCCAGCGAGCAACGAGCTTCTTTGTAAATCTTTCGCTTTTCATGAGATAGCTCATCCAATTTTCAAAAATAAGCTCGTACGTAGCCTCGATTGTACACCAACCGTCGTAATTCTCAATGTCACCGTAATGATTTCCGAACGCCATATCGAAGTCCCATACGGGCCCAAGATGCACCTTTCCGCCGGATTCGCGCCACAGGTAGCAGGAGCGGTAAAACGAGGATTCGGTGTTGAATGTAAGCTCTTGTATTATCATCCAATCTATCCACGAATCGACGTCGATATAGGCTTCCCACGGCCCGTCCTCCATTATGGCTTT
>CAYXNQ010000182.1:0-1913 GCA_964466545.1 uncultured Lachnospiraceae bacterium
GTAACTCCGTTTTCTTTTGTGAAAAACGGCAAGCTGATCGAAAAAAGATTCCGCGGCGGGCTTCTCGGACATTGGTCTGCTTGGACGCATAAGGCGGTTCTTCTGTTCGAGCAGATAAAGCGCGGGGATTACGGAATGGAGATACTTACGACCGGCGCCGAGGTGACCGATATGAACGCCGCAGTCTTTGACGCCGCAAATAATTTTGCCGGCTGTATTCCGGGAGTTCACGAGGTGCTTCGTCGGCAGGGCTTGCTCGTTACGAGCGCTTGCCTTGACCCAAACGTCAAGCTTTCGCCCGGACAGGCTGAGGAGATCGAGCGCGTCAGCGCAATGTATCCTCACCTCACAGACGACGATTTTGTTGCCGCGTATATCGCGCAGTTTTCCGGTATGTTGAAATAATGGATATAACAGATGTAAAAACGCTGCTCGACAGGACAGCGGACGAAATATCCGATAATATCAAGCTCTATGCACATGAGCTTGCGGAAATGCCCGAAATGGGCTTTAAGGAGTACAAAACAGCCGCTTATGTAAAGCAAAAGCTTGAAAGCTTCGGATTTGAGGTCGAAAGCGGATTAGCTGTGACCGGACTCAAGGCGACGCTTCGCGGACGGCGGCACGAGGCTAATATTTGTATCATGGGTGAGCTTGACGCGGTAACGTGCCCCGCGCATCCGCAATCCGACGCGAACAGCGGAGCGGCGCACGCCTGCGGACATAATATCCAGCTTGCCAATTTGCTTGGCTGTGCGGAAGCCTTAGTAAGATCAGGAGCGGCGGCATATCTTGACGGAGATATTACGTTTATGGCAACTCCTGCCGAGGAATTCGTAGAGCTTGAATACCGTGCGGCTCTTCGCGACGCGGGTAAGATATCCGCGCTGAGCGGGAAGCAGGAGCTTTTGAAGCTTGGAGCTTTTGACGGTATTGATTGTGCCATGATGATACATTCGCAGGCTGATTGCCCCGAAAGAAAGCTGTTTCTCGGCGGAAGCGGCCTCGGATTTGTGGCAAAGGTAATAACCTTTAAGGGAAAAGAGGCTCATGCGGGCGGCGCACCGTTCGACGGCATAAACGCACTGAACGCGGCTATGGCGGCGATCATGTGTATTCACGCTATGCGCGAGACCTTCAGAGATGAAGATAAGATCAGGGTTCATCCGATCATTACAAAGGGCGGCGATCTCGTTAATATCGTTCCGGCGAACGTCGTGATGGAGACGTATGTTCGCGGCGCGACGGAAAAGGCGGTGAGCGACGCTTGCTTTAAGGTTGATCGAGCTATAAAAGGAGCGGCGTATGCGCTGGGCTGCGAGGTCGAGATCTGCGATGTCGGCGGATATGCTCCTTTGCATCAAAGTGACGAAATCACTCGCTTGCTTGCCGAAAACGCGATCGGACTTGTCGCAAGCGAAGATATAACATATGGCGTAGATATGGTAGGCTCTACCGATGTGGGCGACCTTTGCGCTGTTATTCCGGCTGTTCAGCCCACGATCGGTGGCTTTGCCGGAAGTGCACATTCGCGTGAATTTGCGTCGGTCGACGCGGATTTTACCGATGTCGTTCCGGTGAAGCTGATGCTGAGATGCGTTTCCGAGCTTCTTGCGAACGGAGCTGCTCTTGCGCGGCGTATAAAGACCGAATTTGATATGAGCAAACATAGGGGGGGAAAACTAAATGTGGAGCGTAGATATTCTTGAGAAAATGCTTACAGAGCCGAGCGACGCGCTCGTGCGCGATATTAAGGCTATTGACGGTGATATCATGATACTCGGCGCCGGCGGCAAAATGGGACCGTCGCTGGCGATACTTGCCGCGAGAGCGATAAATGCGGCGAACATAAGCAAAAAAGTTATCGCGGTCTCCCGTTTCAGCGATAAGGCGGTCGAGCGCGAGCTTAACGA
>CAYXNQ010000183.1:0-1913 GCA_964466545.1 uncultured Lachnospiraceae bacterium
CGTATGCTCTTGCTCTCCTCGTATGCACGAAGCCACGTTCAGAAAAACAGCCGCTTCCGCCGGCTTGAATCCTTATATGGTAGAGATCGCGAATATCCGTGAGCAGTGCTCATGGGTACATAAGGATATGCTGAGCGGAACCGAAAAAGCTATTATTTTGGGTAAAGCCGCAGTTGCGAAGGTAAATCTAAACGCTCCCCTTACCCCCGGTGAAACTCCGGTCACGCGCCGTGCCCTCGTCATAGGCGGCGGAATTGCGGGAATTCAGACCGCACTCGATATCGCCGAGGCAGGCTTCCCTGTCGACATCGTTGAAAAAAAGCCTACTATCGGCGGAAAAATGGCTCAGCTCGACAAAACCTTCCCCACCCTCGACTGCGCGGCATGTATTTTGACGCCTAAGATGGTTGACGTGGCACAAAATGAGAATATTCGCATTTTCTCTTACAGCGAAGTTACTAACGTCAAGGGATTTGTCGGCAACTTCGATGTAACGATCAAAAAACACGCGCGCTTCGTCAACGAAAACGTTTGTACAGGTTGTGGAGCTTGCATTGAGAAGTGCCCGCAAAAGAAGATTCCGAACGAATTTAATCTCGGTATGGACAATCGCCACGCGATATACATTCCGTTCGCGCAGGCAGTTCCGAAGGTTGCGACAATCGATCCCAACGCCTGCAATATGCTGAAAAACGGCAAATGCGGCGTGTGCGCTAAGGTATGCGCGGCAGGCGCGATAGATTATAAGCAGCAAGATGAATTTATCAACGAAAAGTACGGCGCAATCGTTGTTGCGACCGGCTTTAATCCGATATCAATGGACAAATTCGATGAATTTGCTTACAGTCAGTCAAAGGACGTTATAACTTCTCTTGAATTTGAGCGTCTTATGAATGCAGCAGGTCCCTCTGCGGGCAAACTCGTTCGCCCGTCAGACGGAAAGCATCCGCAAAAAATCGTATTCGTGCAGTGCGTCGGCTCGCGCTGCGCTTCATGTGCCGAAAAAGGCAAGGAATACTGCTCGAAGATCTGCTGTATGTATACAGCAAAGCATGCTATGCTGACTCGCGATAAATATCCGGATACGGATGTTTACGTATTCTATATTGACGTGCGCACTCCCGGCAAGTCCTTTGATGAATTTTATCGTCGCGCCGTCGAAGATTACGGTGTACATTATATTAAAGGTATGGTCGGTAAAGTCGTTCCCGAAGGCGACAAGCTCAAGGTCCAGGCTTCCGATCTGATCTCAAACAAGCAGATACACATAGATGCCGACCTTGTCGTTCTTGCGGCTGCAATCGAACCGGATAAATCCGCTCGACCGCTTGCAACGATGCTGACCGCTTCTATGGACACAAACGATTTCTTCACCGAAGCACATCCGAAGCTCCGTCCGGGAGAATCGCCGACAGCCGGCGTATTCCTCTCCGGAGCCTGCCAAGGGCCCAAGGATATTCCCGAAACTGTATCTCAGGCAAGTGCCGCCGCCGCTAAGGTGATCGGTTTGCTTGCAAAAGATAAGCTTACCGGTAACCCGTGCGTTGCTCATTCAAATGAGCTTATGTGTAACGGCTGTTCGACCTGCGAACGTGTTTGCCCGTACGGCGCGATCACATATATAGATAAGGATTTCCGTATGCCCGACAGAACCACGCGCACTCGCCGCGTCGCATCGGTAAATCCCGCAGTTTGCCAAGGTTGCGGAGCGTGCACAGTAGCTTGCCCGTCCGGCGCAATGGATCTCAACGGATTTTCAAGTGCACAAATCATCGCGGAGGTTGACGCAATATGCAAGTAACAAATTATAAGCCATTGATCGTAGCCTTTTGCTGCAACTGGTGCTCCTATGCCGGAGCGGATCTCGCCGGAAACAATCGCTTGAGCTATCCCGCTGACGTAAAAATTATTCG
>CAYXNQ010000184.1:0-1874 GCA_964466545.1 uncultured Lachnospiraceae bacterium
ACGATCTCCGGATTGAAGCCGGGAGAAACGACAAACTTTGCACCTGCCGAAATTGCGGCATCGGCTTGTTCGGGAGTTAAAACGGTGCCTGCGCCGACACACATATTGGGATGCGCTTCCGTGATTGCGGAAATCGCTTCAGCCGCGCAAGAAGTGCGGAACGTTATCTCCGCCGCAGGAAGTCCGCCACGGCAGAGCGCGTCAGCCAGCGGTACCGCATTTTTGGTATCAGTTATTTTAATAACGGGAACTATACCGAGATCGTAAAGTGTTTGCTTGATCATAACATTTCCTCCGAAAATAAATTAAATTTATATTTTAGTTATTGGTTTGCTCATCTATGCAGATATCTGAAGCTTCGGAAAACAAGGAATCGACGATCTCCTCGGCTCTCTCAAAATCGGCGTATTTTACGAAAAAATCGTAAACTTCAAGCACCTCGCCGACAGTGGCGATAAGTCCCGCGCCGAGTTGTCCGCGACTTAAATATTCAATTCCGTTTTCATGAAAAACATTCTGCATAAGTCCCGCCCATATTGAATTCTTGGACGTCAGATAAACCGGGTCGTTTTCGCCGACCTCGCGCAGAATGTGCTTAGACTTATGCGGACACGTTCCGCTTGGACAAAGGATCATACATTTTTCGCAGTAAAGCATATGAAGAATCTCCTTATACCGATATAATATTCCTTAAACAATCGTTCCGTTCAGGGAAAAAGTATCTGCTTTATCTATCTTAACATTGACAAACTCACCTATCTTATTGCTATCCGATTCAAAATAGATCGGTCGCACAGGAGCGCCTCTCCCGACAACAACACCGCTATCCTTGCTTTCTTCATCCGCAAGAACGCGCAACGTTTTACCGACAAATCTTGAATTGCGCTCATGCGATATGCGATTTACAGTCTCAAGCAATCTCTCAAAGCGTTCGGCAGATACTTCTCTCGGAATCTGCTCCGGCATTGAAGCCGCCGGCGTTCCCGAACGCGGCGAATAAATAAACGAGAATACAAGATCGTACCGCACGCTTTCTATCAATTCAAGAGTTCTGCGGAAATCGTCCTCGGTCTCACCGGGAAAACCTATAATAATATCCGTCGTTATGCTGACGTCGGGAATTTCGGACTTAATTCTGTCAATTCTGTTTTTATACGCCTTGATATCGTATTTACGGTTCATCTTAGTGAGAATCGGATCAGCTCCGGATTGCACCGGAAGATGAAAATGCTTGACTATCTTAGGCTCCTCCGCAATAGCGGCTATCAGATCGTCTGACGCGTCTTTCGGATGGCTCGTCATAAATCTCAAATTAAAATCGCCGTCTATGTGTGCTATATCGCGCATCAGCTTCGCTATGGTAATGCCGTCGCCGCCGCAATATGAATTAACATTTTGACCGAGCAACGTAATATCTTTTGCTCCGCTCTCTATCAATGCTCTCGCTTCCGCAAGCACATCGGCTTCTTCACGGCTTCTTTCTCTGCCTCGCGTATACGGAACGATACAGTAAGAGCAAAAATTATTGCAACCGTACATTATCGAAAGCCAAGCTTTATGGATTTTTTCGCGGGAAGCCGGAATATTTTCCACGATCTTATATTCGTTCGCAATAACGAAATCGCGCGGACCGCCGCAAAGTCTGTTATACACAAGCTCAGGCACCTTATGCAGAGACGAAGTATCAAACGTAAAATCAACATACGGATAGCTGTGCTTTAATTTATCGGCGCGAGATCTTTGCGCCGTCATGCAGCCTCCAACCCCGATTATAACATTCGGGTTGCTGTCCTTAACGTGTTTATATTCGCCGACAAATGAAAATGCGCGTATTTCCGCGTGTTCGCGCACCGCGCAGGTGTTTACGAGGATCA
>CAYXNQ010000185.1:0-1843 GCA_964466545.1 uncultured Lachnospiraceae bacterium
GCGCATATTGTATGCTGGCAAAGTATTCCGCAATATGCGATGCAGAATTGCGTCATCAATTCTTTCTTTACGTCATCGGCGATCAATGCTATAACCATAATTAAGATTCCTTTCTTAAATTCATATTGTTTACAGTCAATATACTTTTGTTCTGCCTTTTGCCGCTTTCATGGAGGTGAACAGCGGGACGCTTTGCCCGGTAATTCTCACGGCTATATTCTCGGCCGCTCGCGATATATCCGAATACTCGCTCGGGGCGGCTATCCCCGAAACTGCGACTTTATGCGAATACGGAATTACGCCGAGGAGCTTCAGGCGCGTTTTATCTATCATCGAATTGATTCCGGCGAGATCCCCCGTTGCCGCTTTTTTTATGTGAAAATTCTGTATTACGAGCGACAGGTCGGTGACGCCTTTTTCATAAAGCAGATCTGCGACGCCGTCGGCGGCTCTGATCGACATCGGCGACTGAGTTGCAACGATTATCGCGGCATCTGCGGCGTCTTCCGCGAGAAGTGCGGGAAAGTGTGTGCCTGCTCCGGAATCGTATATTACGTAATCCGGCGAGGCTTCGTCCGATATCAGCTTCAAGGCGTTTGCAAGCTCCTCGCCTGTCGGGAGCGGACAGCCCGGCGGTGGCGCCGGAACGAAGCTGAGGTTTTGGGAGAGCTGCTTGATCGCGTTTTTCGGAGCGCAACGGCCGCAGAGGACATCTCCGAGGTCGAATGTCACTGTATCTTCGACGGAAAATATAAGATCGAGACAGCGGTTTTCAATATCGCAATCTATCAGGAGAACTCGGCTTCCGAGCTTTGCAAGCGCGGTAGCGAGATAGGCTGAAAGTGTGGATTTTCCGACTCCGCCTTTTCCTGACGCGATTATGACCCTCTTTTTCAAGCTCAATTCCATCATCTCATTTCACATCGAAATATACTCACACAAAATTATACACTAAATTAACTGTATTGTCAATGGCTTTTGTGTAATCTGTTGTAATTATTGCGCGCTGTAACGCTGTGAGTGTGTATCTTTTACGGATTATGTGGCTTTGAAGCGTCGATTTCTTCGCGTTTTTCCAGTTTAGCTTCGCGTGCTTTCAGCGCTTCTTTGAGAAGCGTATATATTACGGAGGCGATCGGGACGCTGATGAGTATGCCGATCAGCCCGAACAGGCCGCCGCCGATCGTTACTGCGGCGAGCACCAAAAGCCCCGGAAGTCCGACTGATTTTCCGACGACGCGCGGATAGATCAGGTTCGACTCGATCTGTTGCAGTATGATAATGAATATCACGAACCACACTGCCTTGACTGGGGAAGTGAGAAGTATCATAAATGCTCCGATGCCGGTTCCGATGAAGGCGCCGAATATCGGTATCAATGCGGTCAGCGCGATCAGGGACGATATCATCAGTGCATACGGCATAGCGAAAATCAGCATACCGATATAACAGAGTACGCCGAGGATCACGGCTTCCGTACACTGTCCGACGACATACTTTGTGAATACGGCGCCGGTAAAATCTATGACGGAGAACGCTTTATCCGTTCTCGCTCTTCCGAATACGGCGTGAGACACGCGACGAAGCTGTGCGCCGAGTTTTTCCTTTGAGGCAAGCACGTATATCGCAAACACGAACGCGAGAATGAAATCGAATACTGCCGACACGAGTCCGGCGGTGAAGCTGATCACGGCGTTTCCGCCGGCTTTGAAATAGCCGAGGATGTTTTTACTTATTTCCTGCCAATCAATATCCGGAAGATTATCAAGAGAAATATTATGCTCGGCTGAAAGCTTTTCTATCAGCTCTCTCAGAGATCTCATATAATTCGGCAGTTCTTCCG
>CAYXNQ010000186.1:0-1760 GCA_964466545.1 uncultured Lachnospiraceae bacterium
TCGCGCAGGCGCTCAGAACATCGTTCCGAACTCCACAGGCGCAGCTAAAGCTATCGGTCTTGTAATTCCCGAACTCAACGGCAAGCTCATCGGCTCCGCTCAGAGAGTTCCCACCTGCACAGGCTCCACAACGATCCTCGTTGCAGTAGTTAAGGGCAAGGACGTTACAAAGGAAGGCATCAACGAGGCTATGAAGGCTGCTGCAACCGAATCCTTCGGTTACAACACAGACGAGATCGTTTCTTCCGACATCATCGGTATGCGTTACGGCTCGCTCTTCGACGCTACTCAGACAATGGTAGCTAAGATCGACGACGACACATATCAGGTACAGGTAGTTTCTTGGTACGATAACGAGAACTCCTACACAAGCCAGATGGTTCGCACGATCAAGTATTTCGCAGAGCTTAACTAATTTTAGTTATATCGAGAATCGGCGATATCCCCGGATATCGCCGATTTTTTATTCGCCGGCGTTCCATTATCCAAGCGCAGACGCACAGCGCAGATCAACACCGTATTTTACCGGCCGAAAAGGAGAAAAAATGACTGAATCAAGCCTAAAATGCTCAGCCTTCGGAGCGGCAATAAACGTCGTCACGGTCATAGCCAACCTTGTCCACATTCCGTTTACGCTGCTACTCGTATTTGAGCAGATCAAAACAGGCTGGAGCTACGGCACCGACATCGAAATGTTCGCGCTTTATCCGTGGCTGATAGAATTTCTATCTCTGCCTGTCTTAATTGCCGGAATCGTATTTCTGATACTCAGCATCTTTATCCGCCCCAAGCGCTCCGTTTTGATCCTCGGCGCGATATCGCCAGGACTTCTCATAGCGCAATACGTCATTCTCAATCTGTTTTTATTCTTTTAGTCCACAGCGGCGCCAAAATACACGGCGTCGCTTTATTTGTCGAAAAATTCAAATTTTCGGAATCGCGCACAATATTGATTTTTTCCGGAACCTATGATATAATTATCTGTAAGATATTTTTACCGCAAAGGACGCCAAAAAATGAAAACTCAGAAAAAGATAAAGGCGCCGCGAGCGCTTGCCATAGCTGTCGTTTCGGCTGTGGTCGCCGCACTTCTTTTTATAGGAATTTCAAACGCGATCGTTATTATCACGGGCGCAAAGCGCGTAGTATCCGCGGAAGCCGCCCAAACCGGAGATTACGACTGCATCCTCGTCCTCGGCTGCGGAATAAAAAGCGACGGCTCGCCGAGCGATATGCTAAAGGATCGACTCAGTCAAGCACTTACGCTCTACGAAAGCGGCGTCTCCGAAAAAATAATCGTCAGCGGAGATCACGGCACCAAGGATTACGACGAAGTCAATACCATGAAAAACTACTTGATTGAGCGCGGTGTTCCGGCAGACAACATTTTTATGGATCACGCGGGATTTTCCACCTACGACAGTCTGTATCGCGCAAGAGACGTATTTCTTTGCAAAAAAATAATCATAGTTACTCAAGAGTATCATTTGTATCGTGCCGTCTACATTGCGCGAAGCCTCGGACTTGAGGCAGACGGAAGCAGCGCCTCTCTGAGAGAATATCGCGGCCAGATCATGCGCGACGCGCGTGAGGTCGCCGCCAGAAGTAAGGATCTTCTCTCCTGCATATTTAAGCCACTGCCGAAATACCTCGGCGACGCAATACCGATAAGCGGCAGCGGCGCGCTTACCGACGGCTGAAGCGCCGCAAATTCCGCCCGATAATTTTGAGAGGTGAAATCATGTCAAAAGCTAAAAATA
>CAYXNQ010000187.1:0-1721 GCA_964466545.1 uncultured Lachnospiraceae bacterium
GATACGCGGACAAAATATTCTACCTCACCGCCAAAGCCAGCACAGCGCGCGCCGCTTCAGACGCCGCAGAACTGATCGCCCGAAGTTGTCCTGCATTGCGCGTTGTGATCGTATATGCAAAAGAAAGGCTTTGTCCCGAAGCTTCTCGCGAAAAGAGCGCGTGCGCCGTTTTCTGCCCGCGCCTTGATGAAATCAACGGGATCTCCTACGAACAGCGCCGCGACGAAGCGTTGCTGGAACTTTTCAAATACCCCGTTGCGGACGCGTCTCTGCTGAAAACGATAGCAAACAAATATCATCTGTGTCCCTATGAGCTGTCACTCGATCTGAGCGAATACGCACACATGATAATATGCGATTACAATTATGTTTTCGACGAAAAAATACGCTTCAAACGATATTTTGCCGACGGCGCATTGCTCCGAAAATATATTTTCGCCATAGACGAGGCTCACAACCTCCCGTCTCGCGTAAGAAGCACGTACTCCTCATCCGTTTCGCGCTCGGAGCTTGCAAAGCTTCGCGATACCGTCAAAGAAGCGTTTCAGGACGACCGCGAGCTTGAGGAGATCTCCTCGGAACTGCTTACGGCGCTCGACAGCGTTGCCGCCGCAGTAAAGAACAACTACGACGAAAGCAACGACATCTGTGCCGTGCTGAGCGAATTACCGAAGGAGCTGATCAGCGCGGCCGCGCGCGCACGCGGTACGATCGGCAGACGCATCCGCACAGACGGCGAATATGCCGAAAGCTTCCTCAAAGACGCATATTCCATGCTCGGAAAGCTGTTGGTATCCGCTTCGGCTTTCTCTGACAGCTTCAGAATACTTGTTTCGCACACCGATAGCGATATGCAGCTCCGACTGCTGCTTCTCGATCCCGCAAAGCTAATCTCATCCTCGCTCGCACTTTCCGAAGCGTGTATACTGTTCTCGGCAACGCTCTCGCCCGTCAGCTACTTTGCCGCACAATTCGGCATCGGCGACACGGAGATACTTGAGCTTCCGTCGCCGTATGAAAACGACAATTTGGCTATCGTCGCGTATGACGGAATTAGCACGCGCTTCGCTGACAGATCACGCACCGCGACAGAAACCGCCGAGGTGATCGCAGCCGTAACGGACGCACGCGAAGGAAATTATCTCGTATACTTTCCTTCATACGAATATATGAAGCGCGTCTACCGCGTTTATCGCGAGATCGCTCCGTATTCGCGGATCGTCTGCCAAAAATCCGCGATGAACCTCAAGGAACGCGACCGATTCTTATCCATGTTTACGTCAGACAGCGAGCCCACCGTGGGCTTTTGCGTTCTCGGCGGAATTTTCTCCGAGGGCATAGATCTGGCGGGCGAGCGCTTGATAGGCAGCATCATCGTCGGTATCGGCATGGGCGCGCTGTCCTCGGAAGATAACCTTTTGAAAGAATATTACGGCGACGAAGGCACGGAATTTGCCTATATATATCCGGGAATAAACAGAGTTTTGCAGGCGGCAGGGCGAGTGATCCGCTCGGAAAACGACCACGGCGTTATAATCCTGATAGATGACAGATATAAGGATCCCGCGATACAAAAGCTGCTACCGAAGCACTGGAAGCATATGAAGCTCGTCGGCAATACTGACGCGCTCTCGGAAGTTCTCGACCGTTTTTGGAATAAGCAATGAACTTCTCAAAATATTCGTTCAAAGTCAAAATTTACAGATAAAAAGTTTTCACTC
>CAYXNQ010000188.1:0-1696 GCA_964466545.1 uncultured Lachnospiraceae bacterium
CGCCGCTTTCGGGCCTCTGTGCGGTAACGGTATCGCCGTTTCCTACGATCTCATACTCGATTCCGCGCCACGAAAGATCGTTTTTGGCATTTTCAAGTGTGGAGCCTACATATCCGGGAACCGTTACTGTCATTTCTTCGTCGCTGTATTCCGGCTCGATTCCGATGTAGGGAAGCACGAATGAAAGGAGATTCGATACGTAGGGGGCGGCGACGACGCTTCCGTAAACGCTTCCGCCCATCGGCTCATCGACAACGATGATGACGGCGATCTGCGGGTCGTCCGCGGGTGCGTATGCGACGCAGGAACCTACACGGTAGCTGTATTCTCCGTTTTCGTCTTTTTTATCTTTTTTCTCCGAGGTTCCGGTTTTTGCGGCGACCTTGTAGCCCTTAACATAGGCATTTTTCGCGCCTCCGTTTCCGGATACGCCTTCTTCGAGAACGCCTGCTATTGTTTTGCACACGCTTTCGCTTATTACCTGGCGTATAGGAGAGGTGTCGTATTCAAAAAGCACATTGCCGTCTTTATCCGTGATCTTGTCGAGCACGTGCGGCGTTATGAGATATCCTCCGTTTGCGACGGCGCTTATAGCTGTGAGCTGTTGGAGCGCCGTGACCTTAAATGTCTGTCCGAAGGAATATACTGCAAGAGAAAGATTTGTGAAATCAGATTTGCTTGATATTATAGGCGCGGTCTCGCTCGGAAGATCGATTCCGGTCTTTCCGTTGTAGCCGAACGCTTGGAGATAGCTGTAGAATTTATCTTTTCCGACGCGTTGTGCCACCATCATCAGCGTAGGGTTGCAGGATTGCTGAAGTCCGACGGCAAAGGTGACTGTGCCGTGTCCCTCGTGCTTATGACAGCTTATCGGCTGAGACCAGCCTTCGATAGTCAATCCGCCGGTGCAGGTGAAGAGATCGGTAAGCTTTACGACCTTTTCTTCGAGCGCCATCGCAGTGGTAATTATCTTGAAGGTCGAGCCGGGCTCATACAGTCCGTTTACCGCTTTGTTATTCCACATTCTGTACAGCAGATTATAATACTCCTTGGTGTAGTCTGCGGAATTTTTATCATATTGTGAAAGAGCTTCGAGCGACAGGTCGTCAAGATCGTAAGGAGAATTGAGGTCGAACGACGGCGCGGTTGCCATCGCGAGAATTGCTCCCGTTTTTACGTCCATTACTATTCCGGTAACGCGCTCCGCCGCTTTATTATCGAGAAGCGTTTGCTTCAACTGATTTTCAAGCTCGTATTGGATATACATATCGAGCGTGCTCGTAATGTTCAAGCCGTCCTCGGCTTCGATATAGCTTTCGTATTCAAACGGCATATTTTTATTGAGAGCGTCCTGCGCCGTTATGTATTTGCCGGTCGTGCCCTCCATTATATTATTGTATGATTTTTCAATGCCGTATATGCCCACGCCATCCGAGTTTGTGAAGCCTATCACGTGCGAGGCGAGGTTTTCATAAGGATAATATCTTGTTGTGGATGCTCGGACATATATTTGCTGAGTGAGCTTGTATTCCGATATGAGCGCGCGCACTTCGTCGGCGAGCTTTTCGTCTACTCCGCGCTTGATCACTGCATAACGCGAGTTGTTTTTTGCGGCTTTGGTAATTACGTCGTCGTACTCTACGTCGAGTATCTCGGAAAGCGCGCGGGCTATAAGCTCGTTCATTTTCAGAGACGG
>CAYXNQ010000189.1:0-1623 GCA_964466545.1 uncultured Lachnospiraceae bacterium
AGAATCTCGGAATCGCGGCGGCGGTTTTGATCGCCACGCTTGTTTCCGCGATATCGGAGGCGGGCGGCGAGAGCGCCTTCAGAACGCTTGAAGAAGCGGCGGGCGAGAGCGTCGTTCACGTTTTGCGAGACGGAAATTACATAGATTTACCTATCGCTGAACTGGCAGTCGGAGACGTTTTTGCGCTTGCGGCGGGAGATAAGGTTCCCGCGGACGCAATATTGATATCTGGCGAGCTGTCTATGGACCAATCCGCGCTTGACGGAGAAAGTGCGGAACGCAAGAAGAAAGCGTTAAAATCTGGCGTGCGTCGAGCTGTGATATCCGCAATCGATGCGGGAAGCGCAGGCGCTCTCACGGGAGAGGCGAGTCTTTTTCGCGGTTCGTCGGTGCTTGGCGGCGAGGGAGAGGCGATCGCGGTGGTGACCGGCGATCGAACTGTATATGGACAGGTCGCGCTCGGTGTGCAGAGCTTTGACGAACCAAGCCCGATGAAGCTGAGGCTTACCGCACTTGCCCGTCAGGTCGGCTTTATCGGATACGTCGCTTCCGCCATGATTGCATTTGCGTATTTATTCAACGTATTTGTCATAGATTCCGGAATGGTAATGTCTGAAATACTGGCACGCCTGTCCGATCATCGCTTTGTTGCTTCGGAGTGCCTAAAGGCATTGACGCTTGCCGTTTCGGTCATCGTTGTGGCTGTGCCGGAAGGCCTTCCCATGATGATAACGGTCGTGCTCTCGGCAAACATGAAGCGAATGTTGAGGCGAGGGGTGCTCGTCAGGAGGCTGGCGGGAATCGAAACGGCGGGAAGTCTTGGAATACTTTTCACCGATAAGACCGGCACTCTGACTGCCGGAAAAATGTCGGTGAGCGAGGTGATAACAAATGAATGTGAATATTATCCGGCGTCGAGGATAAAAAACGACGCATATACTTACGGGCTTATCGCAAGGTCGAACAGCTTTTGCGCCGGTAAAAGCGGCGGAAATTTTACGGATAAGGCGCTTATTTCGTTCTTCGGGCAGGACAGCGGCGGATATACGGCTGTGCGGCGGTTGCCGTTTGATTCCGGACGGAAGTTTTCGGCGTCGGAGCATATCGAAAAAGCAGGACGTGAGGTCATCATTAGAGGCGCACCGGAGCTTTTGCTCGCCGCTTGCGGCTATGTTACGGAAAATGGGCTGGCGCGAAGGATAACGCCTCGCGAAAAAAATCGGCTTTACGAAAAGCTTGACGGGCTTAACAGGGCGGCGGCGCGCGTGATCGCGATCTGCACGGGCGTAGGCGACAATTTTACGCTTGCGGATTTTGAAGGCGGAGGCGAGATCTGCTTTGCGGCTTTTGTTGCTATGCGCGATCGCTTGCGTCCCGAAGTGCCGCGCGCTGTCGAGGCCTGCATCGGTGCAGGAATCCAGGTCGCGATGGTAACGGGCGACAGCATGGGAACAGCTCTTGCGATAGGCAAGGAATGCGGTATCTACAGAAGCGGGACAAAGGCGATGCTCGGAAGCGAACTTGCGGCGCTTTCCGACGATGAGCTTGACGCGGCGCTTCCGAATATATCCGTGATTGCACGCGCGCTGCCGCAGGATAAGCTGAGACTTGTGGAGTCGGCTG
>CAYXNQ010000190.1:0-1523 GCA_964466545.1 uncultured Lachnospiraceae bacterium
TGATACTGCTTCCGAAGGGCACGAATGACGAACTGCAAAAGCCTGTTCGTCGCGATTGCGAGGATGAGTGCCTTTGGGGCAAAAACAAATGGCTTTTGGCTCACAAGGACAGTAAAGAAGCTCAAAGTGGAGCGGCGGTTCGTTTGAGCGGCGAAAATATAGATATCGCCGAGCTGATCTGATATCGGTAAAGATTGTGAAGATATTCTATCACGGTTCTAAGACTGAGGGAATTACTTGCCTTGAGGCGCAATCGCGGCTTCATGATTCCGATAAAACGGTGGTTTATCTTACGGACAGCGTTCCGTATGCGCTTCTGTATATTTGGGACGGCGAGAAGCTCGGAAGCGGCGTTAAGCACGTTACCGCAAGAATGAAAGCCGGAATCACATATTATGAGGAGCAATTTTCGGAGCAGCTTAAGGCGTTTTATGACGGCGTTTCAGGATACATATATACATTGCGGAGCGACGCGGCGTATCCCGTAGATAACAGAGATAATATGTTTTACATAGAAAGCTCCGTGGCGATTGCGGAATCAGTGTGCGTACCGAACGTTTACGAGGAGCTTCTGAAATATGAATCGCGCGGCGAGCTTGTTGTTTTGCGATATAACGAACAGCCAAAAGAGCGGCAAGAGCAGCTTACGGAGCTTATTGCGACGGCAATCGTGCGAAACGGATTTTATGAGCGCGACGATGTGCAAAGGCTGTTTATGCAAAAATATTTCAGCGAAGCGTGGAAAACTGCCCAACGGCAAAAGAACGCAGTCTTATAAATTTGCGCGATATAAACGGACGCAGGCGATTTTGAGGAGAATGTAAAACAGAAAATCCGACCTATGTAGTGATCATAGGTCGGATTTTCATTTTGAATTTAGCGCCGCAGGAGGCAATATTACAAGGCGGGATCAATCAATCGGCAAAGCGCAGATAATAATAGTCGTTTCCTTCCATAAAGCTTGTTTTCTTAAAACCGTGCCTTAAATAAAAGCGTTCCGCTTGAATATTATCTTTGTGACAGCCCAATGCAATAGGTCGCTTGCCGAAGTCATCATATACAAATTGTATTGTCTTTTCCAAGATCTCGCCGCCTATTCCGCAACCGCGATACTTTTTGTCTATCACAAAACCCATCAAACGATAAAACGGCTCTTTTTTCATTTCCGGCGGATCTGTTTCCCAGGGAATTGCCTCTCCTAAAAGAATGAGCCCGATTGGATTTTCATCATACCGTATAAGAAATGTATGTCCGAGACAATGATGCTCAACACCGTAACAAGTCGTATTCATTATAGTTGAAGCTGTATCGACAAAAGCCTCGGATATGTCATCTCGGTCAATTTTGCATGCGTCTGGATAATTTTGATGCGTTAATTCCTCAAATTGCAACTTCATATCGGCCTCACAGATTTCGATAAATTCCACATTTCACGCTTTCGACGCGCCCGTTCGGTATTCGTCTCCTCGGTCGCACCGTGCTGTTTTGTGCTAATTTAATCTTCGATCTGCGAAGGCGCGGGA